>NZ_JBQEON010000002.1:251390-342774 GCF_052045245.1 Burkholderia sp. 22313 | reverse complement strand
ATGACGGACGTAGTGATCGTATCGGCCGCGCGGACCGCGGTCGGCAAATTCGGCGGCTCGCTCGCGAAGATCGCGGCACCCGAACTGGGCGCGACGGTGATTCGGGCGGTGCTGGAGCGCTCGGGCGTGAAGCCGGAGCAGGTGAGCGAAGTGATCATGGGCCAGGTGCTGACGGCGGGTTCGGGCCAGAACCCGGCGCGCCAGTCGCTGATCAAGGCCGGGCTGCCGGCGGCCGTGCCGGGGATGACGATCAACAAGGTGTGCGGCTCGGGCCTGAAGGCCGTGATGCTGGCGGCGAACGCGATCATGGCGGGCGACGCGGAGATCGTGGTCGCGGGCGGCCAGGAAAACATGAGCGCGTCGCCGCACGTGCTGCCGGGCTCGCGCGACGGCTTCCGGATGGGCGATGCGAAGCTGGTCGACACGATGATCGTCGACGGCCTGTGGGACGTGTACAACCAGTACCACATGGGGATCACGGCGGAGAACGTCGCGAAGGAATACGGGATCACGCGCGAAGAGCAGGACGCATTCGCGGCGCTGTCGCAGAACAAGGCGGAAGCCGCGCAGAAGGCCGGCCGCTTCGACGACGAGATCGTGCCGGTGGCGATTCCGCAACGCAAGGGCGAGCCGCTGCAGTTCGCGACCGACGAGTTCGTGCGTCACGGCGTGACGGCGGAGTCGCTCGCGGGCCTGAAGCCGGCGTTCGCGAAGGACGGTTCGGTGACGGCGGCGAACGCGTCGGGCCTGAACGACGGCGCGGCGGCGGTGCTGGTGATGTCGGCGCAGAAGGCGGCGGCACTCGGCCTGACGCCGCTTGCGCGGATCAAGGCCTACGCGAACGCGGGCGTCGATCCGAGCGTGATGGGCATGGGCCCGGTGCCGGCGTCGCGCCGTGCGCTGGAGCGCGCGGGCTGGACGCCGGGCGACCTGGACCTGATGGAAATCAACGAGGCGTTCGCGGCGCAGGCGCTGGCGGTGCACAAGCAGATGGGCTGGGACACGTCGAAGGTGAACGTGAACGGCGGGGCGATCGCGATCGGCCATCCGATCGGCGCGTCGGGCTGCCGGATCCTGGTGACGCTGCTGCACGAGATGGTCAAGCGCGACGCGAAGCGCGGGCTGGCGTCGCTGTGCATCGGTGGCGGGATGGGTGTCGCACTCGCGGTCGAACGTCCGTAACCGGTCGTCAGTCACCGCCAAACCAATCCGTGCGCCGGCCGATTGCGTGTTCGGCCGGTGCCACGTGAAGTCAGAGGGGCCTCCGGCGGCCCTCGAAACCAAAAAATGGAGTGAGATTTATGTCTCAGCGAATTGCGTACGTAACGGGCGGGATGGGCGGCATCGGCACCAGCATCTGCCAGCGTCTGTCGAAAGACGGCTTCAAGGTGGTCGCGGGTTGCGGTCCGAACTCGCCGCGCCGGGTGAAGTGGCTCGAGGACCAGAAGGCGCTCGGGTACGATTTCATCGCGTCGGAAGGTAACGTCGGCGACTGGGACTCGACCAAGGAAGCCTTCGACAAGGTCAAGGCCGAGGTCGGCGAGATCGACGTCCTGGTCAACAACGCGGGCATCACGCGCGACGTCGTGTTCCGCAAGATGACGCACGAAGACTGGACCGCCGTGATCGACACCAACCTGACGAGCCTGTTCAACGTCACGAAGCAGGTGATCGACGGAATGGTCGAGCGCGGCTGGGGCCGGATCATCAACATTTCGTCGGTGAACGGCCAGAAGGGGCAATTCGGCCAGACGAACTACTCGACCGCGAAGGCCGGCATCCACGGTTTCACGATGTCGCTCGCGCAAGAAGTCGCGACGAAGGGCGTGACGGTCAACACCGTGTCGCCTGGCTACATCGGCACCGACATGGTGAAGGCGATCCGTCCGGACGTGCTCGAGAAGATCGTCGCGACGATTCCCGTGCGTCGTCTCGGCGGGCCGGAGGAAATCGGCTCGATCGTCGCGTGGCTCGCGTCGAACGATTCCGGTTTCGCGACCGGCGCCGATTTCTCGCTGAACGGCGGCCTGCACATGGGCTGAACGTCCGGCTGCGCGGGCCGGCTCGGCCGCGCGGCCTGGCGTTTTTCCGAAGGCCCCCGCCTCCCGGATCCGGGAGGCGGGGATTTGTCACTTGCGCTACGCTGCACCGAAAGGCGTTACATGACTACTACAAAGAAAACGGCCGAGCGGCTCATCAAGAAGTACCCGAACCGCCGGCTCTACGATACCGAGACGAGCACGTACATCACGCTGACCGACGTCAAGCAGCTCGTGCTGGAGCAGGAGGACTTCAAGGTCGTCGATGCGAAATCCAACGAAGACCTGACGCGCAGCATCCTGCTGCAGATCATCCTCGAAGAGGAGAGCGGCGGCGTGCCGATGTTCTCGTCGTCGATGCTGTCGCAGATCATCCGGTTCTACGGACATGCGATGCAGGGCATGATGGGCACCTACCTGGAAAAGAACATCCAGGCGTTCATCGACATCCAGAACAAGCTGGCGGATCAATCGAAGAACCTCTACGAAGGGAACGCGATGAATCCGGAAGTCTGGTCGCAATTCATGAACATGCAGGCGCCGATGATGCAAGGGATGATGACCAGCTACATCGAGCAGTCGAAGAACATGTTCGTGCAGATGCAGGAGCAGATGCAGAACCAGGCGAAGTCGATGTTCAGCACGTTCCCGTTCAAGCAGCCGGGCGCGCCGGAACCGGAAAAGAAGTAATGTTTGCGCGGCAGGCCGGCCGCGGCGGCGCGATCCGCCGGACGGTCGGCGCCGCGACGTGCGGCGGTGCGATGCGGCCGATCGTGTGTTCGGGCACGATGATGATCGGCGGCCGACCGACGCAGGATGTCGCCGACGATCGTTCAGGATCGTCGGCACCGAATGCCCGTGTCCCGGTGCGGGGCGGGCATGGTCGTCGCCAGGCCGAGCGAATTCCAGACAATCAGCGAAACAGAACCGGGATCTGCCGCGCCTGATGGCGTGTGTTCGTACCGGTCACGAGCACGACACGAGGTCCGGTGCCGCGTCGCGACGATGCGGCCAGAAGAACACCCCGACCGAGAGAGCGCATGCGACGGATTCGAATGGCGTTGGCGCGAAGGCTGGCCGGTTGCGCGTCGATGTTCGTGCTGGGCATGGGGCTCGCGATTCGGCCGGCCTTCGCGACGGATTGCGCGAGAGCCGCGCAGCCGCTCGACAAGCGCATCTGCGCGAATGCCGGGTTGCGTGCTGCCGATACGCGGATGAATGCGAGTTATGACGGTGTACTGAAGGCGGCGCCGGACGCGGCTATCCGTGACATGCTGGTGCGCAGCCAGCGCCGCTGGATCAATGCACGCAATCGTCGCCTCGGCGCCGATTACGACGGCCATCCGCTGGCCGTCGACGAACTGCGCAAGGCCATCGATCGGCGCAGCGCCGTGCTGGCGGACCGGTCGGACAAAGGCTTGATCGCGCGTGCGCAGGCAGAGCGCCATTGGCTCGCAAAATACACGGGTGGCCCGCTCGCGGGTTTCGATGCCGACTGCGATTTCATCCCCGACGATGCCAGCGGCGCGCACGTTTCCTATGCATGTTTCGGCGCGGTCCATGTGCAGCACCGCACGCGGGTGTGCAGCCAGAGTGAGGACTGGGCGACCGGCGCGGTGTATGAATATCGCGTGGTCAGTGCGGTCGACGGCGGGAAGGCGCGCGCGGTCGCGTTCTGTGAAGCACAGGCGCATGCGAGTGCGTGCGACAGCGGCGGCGCCCAATCGGGGTGGGTGCGTGCGGCGGTGTCGGGCGACGGCAATCGCGCGCCCGTGCCGACCGCAGGGCTGCCGCAACTCGACGCGGAGCTTTGGCCGATCGGCGACGGCGATGATACGCCGTGGTTCGAGCGGTGCCTGACGGCGGCGGTGTTTCCGAATTCGCGGTGAAGGGGGCGCATCGCGTGCTTGCATGAAGCCCGCATCGGCGGGCTTTCTTGATCCTGTTGCGTCGCGGTTCGCGGGCGCCGTTCAGTGCGCCGGATCGAAATCCTGATTGTCCGACGGTGGCAGATCGAGGACGAGCTTCACCGCGCTGTAGTTCGCCTTCAGCGAAAACACGCGGCCGATCACGAGAAACGTCTGCTGCGAATGCTCGAGTTCGACGAAATCGCCAGGTTGCGGCACGTGGGCGCCCTGGTCATAGGAAAAGCTGGTGCTGGTCTGCTCGCCGATGGTTTCGGCGGCGTGCTCGGTGAATTCGATCGTGATGTGGGTGGTCATGCGAACCCCGTTGTGTAAGTGAAGAGAGCGGATGCCGCGATTTTCGCATAGCGGCGGGGGTGTTCCGGGGATTGTTGTGCGGCAGCGTGGAGGCGATCGGGCCGCGTCGTGTCATCACCGTCGGTTTGAAAGGGCCGGTTCGCCCGCGCGCACCGCATATTGGGGCCGCTATCCGCGGCGTCTTGACCGCCGGTTTTGCCTCGCTGACCCATAAATAGCTGTAAACTCACGCTTTTGCCGCCACGCCCCCACATTCCAGATGTCCCAGTCCCCCAAAGTAGGCTTCGTATCCCTCGGGCGCCCGAAAGATACTGCATATATATCGTTTGTGGTGACCTCGGGGTGACCCTAGTCGGGGTCGGAGACGGCAAGAGGGGTGCTAGAATCGGGCAATGTCGTCGGATAGCTTAGCGTGCGGTTGGCCCTCGTGTTCCGGTGGGTGCGACGCTTTGTCGCACCTCCGTCGGATCCGCCTGCATCGGGCTTCAGCGAGCAATGCCACACACCGATGTCAAGCTCTCCCCTTGAAGAATAACTTTTAAGTTAATATCTTGCGCGTAGAAGCCGTTATCAAACATGCGTGGTCCATCTACGAGGTGCTTAGCCCTCGGGGCGATCGCGCGTTGGACGACATCAAGGACGGTGACATTGAACGCTGTTGGGCATTCCTCGAACATGTTGCCAAACATGGGCCCGAGGCCTTCGCTGAAAACCGCACCCATGATGTCTGTGACGACCCCAAAATTTGGCAGTTTGATGTCTCTGGTACGTTGCGCCTTCTGTATTTCTACGATGACGGTCGGATGATCGTTCTGGCGAAATTGTTCTACAAGGCGGGGGGTAAGTCTGGGAAGACACCCAAAGCGCATATCAATGCGGTAAAAGAGGCATACAAGGAGTACCAGGAAGCCAAGAAGAACGGCACCTTGGAACTTGTTGAAATCGATGGAGAGGAAGATGAAGATTAGTAGCCGCTACAAGGAAGCCTTCAAGCGTGCACAGAAATCTCCCGAATATTGGACCGAGCGTGCACTGCTCGATCTGTCCCGACAACTCGTCGAGGCAATGAAAAAACTGGGGTTTACCCAAAAAGCTCTTGCAGAAAAGATGGAAAAAAAGCCGGAGTTTGTTAGTCGGGTCTTCAGTGGTCGGCATAACGTAACGATGGCGACGGCTGCGGAAATCGCGCATGCTCTCGATATGCATCTGGACATCAAACTTGAACCGAATGTAGTAGCGGATCGCAAGAAGACGTTCAGTGTGACTTCGGATGGTGAATCTTTTGTTCCTCGTGATGGGGTCGTCGTTAGAAGCCGACGCTTCACTCTTATTCAAGGCGCAAACGAGACGTTTACGTCGGCTCCGACTGTCGAGGCTCGTAAAGCAGCATGAATCGAGAACTGCTTGATAAGGTCCTGCCGCATCTACACATCCAAACGGCATTCCCAACGCACATCGATGCCAAGGTTGCCGCTTGGTATGATCGTCGGCAGGTGTTCGAGAGCTTCACGCGGATTAATTGGACGGTATCAGAGATATCTGTCTCTGAAGTCGCCTTTCCTGACGGTGCCAATCAACAGACCATCAACTTCATGAAGTTCATGGCGTCCACTCGAACGAGGATCGTGAAGACTGGGGGCGAGGGTGTGCCTGCAGACGACACAGAACTGAACGAGGAGGATGTGGCCTGTGATCTCGAGATCGACTTTGCTGTCGAATACATTGTGGCTGGTTGCAAGCCGGACGAACTGCCTCAAGAAGGGGTGAGTGAGTTTGCGTCACACAACATGCCCTACCATCTCTGGCCGTACTACCGTCAGATTGTTCAGGACCTCGCAATGCGCTTGCAAGTTCCTATGCCGACCGTGCCTTCTTTTAGGGTTCCAAAGACGCATCAAGGCGGTAAGTAACTAGCCGAATCTAAAACAGCTTGATGGAAAAAGCGGTGCCAATGAATGGCACCGCTTTTTTATTTGACCCTCGCGTTGGGCGGCTGCGTGAGCACACGCAGGCGCCCGTTGCCGATCAGGAAATTGCGATACACCCGAATCGCGACGTCCCACACCGAGTGCATCACGTTCGGGCCTGAGTCGATTACGTGACCTTGCATGTCGATAGCCGCGAGCGTCGCCGGCGCTCCGGCTGGGAGCGTGGTGCACAAAGGTCTTAATGGCTGACAGCACTAATCACGCAATGCGTTGGTATCGTGTTCGTCAACTTGCCGGCTGCCGATGTGTTAGCAACATTCTGCTTCGCCATCGCCCTGACCGCTCCGAGCGCATTCACGCGTGCGCTTTGTGATTGATAATTTTTCGTCTGGCTAGAGAGATTTGAAATGGTCCCGGCTAGGCTATTTAGTTTTTGATTGATAGGTACTATTCAAAAAATCTCTTGGGATCGTCATGCGTTTACGGCATGATCTCGCCTCACTTTCTGTTCGAGACGTAAGATCCGAATGTCGCGCAACGTTTTCGCAATAATGTCGCCATTGATGGCGAGCCATGAACGCGCAGTTGGTGCCGGACGATTTGACCGTCTGCGAGAATGCGTAATCGCCAAGCAAGCCCGAGCATGCAGCGTGGAACGTATCGACGTGGTTGATGCTGGTGTCGCTGTCGGTGCGTGCTCTGCGGTTGAGGCGACCGTGGCCGTAGTTGTATCGTCCGACGAGGATGATGGTGGTGGCGACCCAGACCCCGACGGAGGACGATCACGTAGCTGGTCCCTCTCAGCCGTCGCCTACGAAGGGTTGACGGTTCACACCCCCTCCGGTAACGCCTCCCTCGCCGTCGTCGATCCTGACGGCAACATTATTGCCTCTGGTCCCGACGTCCTGCGCGCTGCGTGGGAGATTTCGGTTCTCGCGTATCGTGCGTTCCTCACCGGTAGTGGGCATCTTCGCCTGCACACCCAAGCCCCCGGTCTGCAACAGGGGTAGTGAGATGAAGCCCGGTTTCGACTTGCGCACGACCGCGAAAGCACGGCACACTGCGGCCACCTGTGCTGCCGTCTTGGTAGTATGGGAGCGGCGGAGGCCAGTGCGCCAACACCAGCCCCGCCTGACCACAAAACAACCTGATCAAGAGGTTCGTTCTATGGCTATCGCCAATTCTACAGGGCAAGCACGCCCGCACCTTCAAATCATTCGCGACACCTCGTGTGATGCAGACCAGATCGAGCACGCTGCGGGCGCCGAGTTCGAGGCGCTCTACGATGGGCTCGTTGGCCTGGCCTCGATGTTGACCGCGCTCCGCGAAGCTGGGCCGACGACGGATGCGACGCTCATTGCTGCCGAGCATCTAGCGTGGGATCTGGTAGCGAAGGCCGACGATGCGTCGATGCGATTCGCGCCGGCGAAATCGGTTACCGAAAATCGGTGCGACGTCGGGGCAGAGGGGCACGCGTAAAGCCTTTATAACCCGCGTGTGTGTTTTGTTGGTGAAATTATGAGAATCGCGTATTAGCTGATTTCCGATGGGAAATGCTGAATTTTTCGGATGTGGATGCCGGGGAGCCTTGCTGGACAAGGCTTCCTCGACTTCCGTGCCGCTAGATACGGAGTTACCATCGGCCCCAATTGCACGTTTTGAGCGTGCAAGAAAAAAGCCCGCATGCCGGCGGGCTTTAAGTGGTCAACCCGGTTCAACGGGCCAACGTATTGCTTTTGACGCAGGAACAATAGCATCACCTCATTGATTCGACAAGAGGTTTTGCATCGTTGGTTGCCGCTGAACTCCATTTTAGGAGTCCATATGGCTACACATTATTTTCAACATCGCATGTCGGTGCCGATGCATCGCGGCCAGTCGTTCCCGCGCAATCAGCGTGAGCGGGGGGTGTGATGGGACGCATTCGCACCGTCAAGCCAGAATTCCCGCAGTCCGAAAGCATGGGCCGTGTGTCTCGCGATTCTCGGCTCACTTTCCTGATGTTGTTCACGATCGCCGACGATGAGGGGAGGCTTCGCGGAAATTCGCGAATGCTCGCGAGTCTTCTTTTCCCATATGACGAGGACGCGCCACGGCTGATCGATGATTGGCTCTCTGAGTTGGAGGTGGAGGGGTGCATCGTTCGCTATCAGGCGAAGGGGGCCAGCTATATCGAGATCCGTAACTGGTTGATTCATCAAAAGATCGATAAGCCGAGCAAGTCGAAGATTCCCGCATTCGATGATTCCTCGCGAAAGGTCGCGAATCCTCGCGAGGGATCGTTTGGGGATCAAGGATCAAAGGATCAAGGAAAGGATCTGGATCACACGGAGGCTCGGGCCTCCTCGCGTGAGAACGGTGAAGGTGACGCGCCGAATGCTCCGCCTGCGCCGGTCGGTGAGACGGCGGCGCTCTTGAGCCAAGCATTCCGCGAGCGAGGCGTGCAATGCACGCCGTCGAATCCGGACCTAATCACGCTGGTCGAGCAGGGCGTGTCGCTCGAGACGGCGATCGCGGCTGCCGAGCATGCGCGCATCGCGAAGCCGGACGGCAACCTCCCGTTGCGTTACGTCACGCGGATCCTCGAGGACTGGGCGAAGCGCCCGGCAGTGAACGCGGCCGGGGCCGAGGCGCCGGCCGCGAAGGGCGGGGGGGCGTGGTGGCGCTCGGACGAGACCGCGCTCGCGATGGCGAATCAGGTGGGCGTCGGCCCAGCACGCGCGCACGAATCACGCACCGAGTGGCACGCCCGGGTCCAGGCCGCCATCGACAACGGCGGCAAGCCGCCGGTGCCGGCCCAGGCGCAGCGGCAGCCGGATCCGATTTCCTTGCCTCCGGACGAACGCACTGGTCCGTCCGACGCGAGCCGCTCGGCAATGGGCAGCATCAGCTCGCTCCTGAAGGCCAAGGTCAGCGGCGGAGGCATCCCAGCATGATCGCTGGCCGGTGAACGGCGGCGGATTGGTTTTCGTGACGCGACCATATGTGTGACCGCAAGGTCGTTCAAAAAAAACGCGTTCTCGTGCGCCCCTCTCGGGGCGCCTTTTTTTGCTCGCCATTCGAAATAGTGAACGCGGAAAGTCGTGACGCGAATCTTTGATCTCCATTTAATGGAGGGAAAAATGTCTCAACACAACGATCCGACGACCTTCGAAGATATGCTTGCTCTGCTCCCGATGCGTGTTTCGCGACCAACGATCAAGCGGTGGATTGAAAAGGAAGGCTTTCCTGCGCCGATTCGCCTCGGTGATCGCACGCGATTCTGGCGTCGCGCCGAAGTGCTGGCTTGGGTCGCGGCTCGCGAACTGAGCTCGAAGGAGGTTGTGTGATTGCAGCGTCGATTCGATGGACGGCCGAGGTCGTCGCGCAACGTGCAGCGGAGCTGCTTCGTGCGCAAGGGGCGCTCCGCGATGCAAAGTACGCGTATCAGTACGCCTGTCAGCGTTACAAAGAACGCATTGGCAGGGATCTCGACGTGAGCTCGCCGACATTCCGCCGCGCTACCCGAAAATCCTATGGGGCATACCAGCAGGCCCGCATCGACGGGTACAACGCACGTCGTCGCTTTGAGACCGCCGTCCGCGGCAGCCGCGCATTCATGGAGGCGATGCGATGACCTTACTCATGAGCCTCAATCCCGCGCCGATCCTCGGCGGCCTGATGATGAGCAGCCGCGAGATCGCGGATCTGGTTGAATCGCGCCACGACAACGTGAAGGTGACGATCGAGCGTCTGGTCGCGCGCGGGGTCATCGCTTCTCCTGCAATGCAGGAAAAGGCCACGGCCGGCCGCCCGGTGATCGAGTATTGGGTCGGCAAGCGCGACAGCTACGTGATCGTGGCGCAGCTGTCCCCCGAGTTCACGGCGCGCCTGGTTGACCGCTGGCAGGAGCTCGAGGCGGCGGCCAAAGCACCGCCGACGGAGGCCTCGTCGGGTTCGTTGCAGCTCGCTCGCCACATGCTCGATGCATTGGAGCAGCAAGCGCATGAGATTACGCTGGCGCGCGCCGAGCAGGCGCAGCAGGCCGTTCAGCTGCAAGCGATCGAGCGTCGCGTCGACGATCTCGGCCTGCGATCGGCGCTTGTGACTGTCCTCGATGAGCGCCCGGCCGGCACAGAGTCACTTACCCGTGCGACCGAGCGCGCATGGGCGACGTTTGGTCTGCCGACCGAAGTTGCGAAATTCGTCCTGACCGAGTCCGCGCACCAGATTGCACCGCTTCACGAAGTCAAGAACAAGCATGTGGAGGATGCGCCTCCGTACAAGGTGTATCAGCGCGCGCAGGTGACGGTAGCCATTCGCAAGTTCATCTCCGAATGCCGTCTGGTGTCGCGCTGCGTCGCAGAGCACTGGGCGTACTCGGCACCGTTTCGCATTAATCCGGCGGTTTTCCGGATTCCTCGCATGGCGTGACAGCGTGCCGCTCGGGCGCCGCGGCGACCGGGTCGCTAAAGTTCGGCAGCGCGGCAGCCGGTGCAACATACGCCCCAGTCTTGCGGATCGACGGCAGCACGTCCCCGACGACCCACTCCTCGAAGCGCTCGGCGGCCGGCAGCTTCGAACGCATGATCAGGCGGTAGACGTCGCGCTCGGGAATGAGCGTCGTCTCCTGAGATCCGCCTGCCGAAGGGATGGTGCGTTTCACACCCCCCTTGCAGTGCGTCCGTACTGCAAGCCCCGGCTCTCGGTAGCCGAGCAGATCCGCCACGTCACGCGCGACAAACCACGGCTCGCCGTCAACAGTCACCACGCGCACCCGCGCGCCGTCGAAAACAAAGGGAGCCCTGAGGCAGGGCACCGTATAGTGCGTCCATACCATCAACTTATTGAAACGACGGAGAATTCTGCGCTTCGATCGGCCGCTCATGGACGGAATGGACGGTCTTTCGTTGTCTGCCGTCCATCGTGACGTGAAACTGTGCTCATGATGGACGCGCCTCTGTAATCCGATGCCTAAGCGAATGCCAACCGTTGTCGAGTGGGCCGCGGCACGTCACCGGTACGAAACCGAACCGGGCGTCGGGCTGTCGGCGATTGCCGTTTCTCTCGGAATATCAAAGGGTTCTGCGGGCAACAGGGCGAAAACCGAGAGCTGGCGGAAGTGCGAGAAGGGCACCGCTCCGGCTCAGGAACGCAGCGACGAAGAAGCGGGAAAAGTTGCGGAAGGGACTGCGTCGATGTCTGAGAGCGCGCCCGTCGTTTACTCTCCACCGCCGCCACCGGCTATCGAGGTTGCTGTCGTCGCTGATGAGCGTGCGCAGGTAGTCGCGACTCATCGGCGAGAGGCTCGCGCTGTTCGTGGCGCCGTTTATCGGGCGCTGAAATCGAAGGATGCGGACGATGTTCGTCTGGCAAAGCTGGCGGCCGAGGCGATGCAGATCGTTCAGAACATGGAGCGTAAGGCGTGGGGGCTCGACGGTGAGCCGAACCACGGACCTGGGCGGGTTCGGGCCATTCCGGGCCGTATCACCATCAATCGGAAGGCGGGGGTGTCGATTGTCTGAATTTGATTTGGCCGGTTTGCATGTCCGCGTCGATACGATTGATGTGGTCGGCGATGCTCCACCCATCGGTGGATGATCCGAATCCGGGCGCGCTGTTCGCCGATCTTCAAGGCGCTGACGTGAGCAGCGCAGCATAAATGAATCGCGATCCGCGACCGGCGGCTCGCGTCGTGCGAGTCAAGTTCCTAGCTGCCTTGGAAGGCAGGGTCGAGGAACAAAGCCAGTCGAACCGGTGCGACGTCCTCCAGGCGACCGAACGTCAAGACCAGTCGCGAGACATCGATGCGCTGAAATCCGTTCGGCGGCACGGACGCCCGCAGCTTGTACGTGAGCAAACCTTCCGCCGCGTGTTGATGCATATCTTCTACAGTGGCCGGGGCGCCGAGGTCGAGCACCTCACCTGTACGCAATCCCAGAGTGACGTTTCGCAACAGTGTTCGAGTTGCACCCGCGCCCGAGGGCTCGACTTGGTGGTGATACGTGAGTGTTGGAACGTCGATGTCCAGATTCTCCAAATGACGAACCACGTCTTCGGCTGCAGGATCCGGCTCATAGCGATGGATACCATCGGTCTCATGTAGCCGTGCCCAGTGAGTGTCTGAATCGGTGTAGACGAAGGATCCAGTCAGCGTGGCTATGAACAGACCGGTCTCACGGCCAAAACCTTTGAGGATCTTGAACTCGCCACTATCGGCTGATGACGGCGGGTCCAGCAACGCTAAAGGGTCTGCCTCAAGTTCCTTCTTCCAGTGGCGAACCACCGAATCGATGTCGGCATCCGTAAACTGTTTCGAGGTTTCCGATATGCGTTGGAGTATGTAGGCCTTCATCCTGGCAGGGGGGAGCCGCTTGATAGCTCGCATCGTCTCGTCATGGCCAAGCGCCTGGGATCGCGCCTTGTCGATGGGGCCAAGCTTGACCCCATCGCGAGAACGCCCCCCAATGGCCATGATCTCGTTCCGGAAGCCAGCGTCGTAGTCGAGCGGGTCGGGGATGAGGTGAACTCGACCCGCTCTTATACTGGGCTCGAGAATCATGAGCAAGAGGACATCGCGCAAGGTCTGCTCGCGGTACTGCGCAGACTGATGAATCGGGCTGAATTCAGGGCGGACGCCGTTTGCGTTGACGAAGGGGTGAACAAGGACAAGCTCGTCCACGTATGCCAACATGCCCGTAACGCTTGTGGAAACCGTGCGAGCATCCGTCATGCCGAGATACAGCGCGCGGGATCGCTTGCTCTGTGGGCTTGGAAGCAGCTCGATCAATTGAGTGTCCGTCGGCCAAAGCGCGGCGAACAGTTCATGGATCCGGCGTACCTGCTCATCGGAGATGTTGCGGCGAACATCTAGCCACGTGGTATCCCCATCCAGTTGGAGGATACTGGTGATGCCGCGTATGAGAGCAAGGTTGCGCTCCCGGATGCTCATCACATTCCAGGACGGCCGCCGTTGAGGGGCAACGCCTGCACAGCAGTCGCGAAACGTAATTCCACTGCCGCAACCACATTGAGCATCTGGTGCTGGATCTTCAGTCAGCGGAGGCTTTGTCAAGAGCTCGTGCGCTTTCGACGTTCGCCCGAACCTGTCACGGTACGCCGAAGTGCCGTCCTTGTATCCGATGTACATCTCCCCGCCGAATTGCCACAGATCATCGCGAGGCAGAAGGATCGTTGCTATTTCTCCCCACGAGAACGCGCAGTGCTTCTCTGGATAGAGCCAGGCGGGGTTGGATGCCGCCACATACTTCTTGGCGCGAGACTTGAGGACAAAGTTGATGGCATGGACTTCGGTCTCTAGTAGTTCGCGACCACGAATGAACGAGTCGGTCCGCGCCATGGACTCGCCGCGGAATCGAGCATTCGTTCTTCGCGACAAGAGGGGGGCGCTCGCGGGATCCTCAGCGTACTCGAGGTTGGTCAGGATCAGACAGTGGTTCGCGTCCAGAGCGAAGATGGTTTGCGAACCAACGAGCTCGACGCCTGGATCGCCAGGATACTGGCATTCCGTAGCGTCGGGAGATAGTTTCGGGTGGTATATCGTGACCGGATGGTCACTCACCAGGAACTTCACCGGTGATTTTTCAGCGGATACGATCTCTCGTACGCATTCGGACCACATCGTGCAGTGCATCTGCCGCAATGCCTGCATCTGCCCCATCAACTCCATCTGCGGTAAGCCCTGGTAGTGCTTGAGAATCCAGTCGAGTCCTTTGGGGGTGCGCAGCTTCTGGGCGTCCATATACACGAAGAAGTCTTGAAACCTGCGGTGGATCCTTACGAGGTCACCGGAGCTCCACGCGCGAACCGCATCTGCGCCGCTCTTATCGATTCTTCCGAGCAGGAATGTCTCGATGTCGTCGTTCAGCGTCTTTCCCAGGCGCGTAGTGTAGAGATCGAGTTCCTTGAATGCCAACTTCGGCCCAAGCTCCTCCACTTCTTGCTCCGAGAGGGGATGGCCGTTTGGCAGGGCCCTAGCGGCCGGATGCAGGTTGAGGACATGCAATTTATGCTGGCCTTGGGCCAGAAAGCCTCGCTGGTACCACTACGGTACGTAGTGGTTGTCGCGGGTGACTTGATGTTGCGTCAACGCTGTTGCTCCTCAGGCATGAAACCTCGGACTCGTATGCGCCGGGTTGTTTCGGCGCCGCCCATGTATTACCCCTATGCGGCCCCAGTGGCCGTTTTCCGTGCTCGGGAGATTGTAGTCCGGCTGACGCCTAGCGCTGCCCCGATGCTGCGCTCGCTTTCCCCGGCCGCAAGGCGGTTGAGTACCTCGGCAAGCTGAACCGACGTCAACGCGACCGGGCGCCCGAGGCGCCGACCTTGCGCGCGGGCTCGCGCCAGGCCTGCGTTTGTTCTATCGATCAGCAGGTCGCGTTCGAACTGCGCGACCGCGGCCAATACGCCCATCGTCAGCTTGCCTGTGGCGCTCGTCAGATCTGCGCCGCCCAATGTGAGGCAATGAACGCGTATGCCGGCGGCTGCAAGGCGCTCAACCGTTGTCACCACATCTGCCGAATTGCGGCCGAGCCGGTCGAGCTTGCTGACGACGAGGATGTCGCCCGCCTCGAGCTTGTCGAGCAGCTTGGCGAAGCCAGGGCGCTCAGCCGCAGGCGTTGCTCCCGAGATCGTCTCGCTGATGAAACGGTGAGGCTGAACTTCGAAGCCTGCCTGCGATATCTCAAGTCGTTGGTTCTCGATGGTCTGCTCGCTGGTGCTGACCCGTGCGTATGCGAAAACGCGTGCCATTTCTGTTCCCCCGATTTGTTTGTGGCGCAAATACGCGGCACACAATGCCCGGTGGCGCAAAAGTCATCAAGTGGTTTTTGTGCCACTTAGTAGAGGTGGTTTTCGACTGGCGCAAATACGGGCGAATTAGGACATGGCTGACGCATGGCGAACTCGCGGCGCTGGCCTGTTCTGGCTGTGTTGAGCGTCGCTCGGCGGGCCTTCGAACGCTTCCCCTGAATTTCAGCGACGTATGGCCGTTAACATGCGAGGAGTTCCCATAGGAGACCGACATAGCCGTGTTGTCTCCCAGCTCGGGGCTCGCCGCTGTCCGTCGCTTGACCCAATGACGGCGGAGCGCGAGCGCACATATCTGGCGTCGTTTGTGTGCGTCTTTTTCACTGAATGAGTAAGAAGGAGAGCATGTCCGTCGCACACCTGAAATTGATCCGCGAAGTTTATGCCAATGCGGCATCCAACGCGCACACCTCCAAGGCCAACTATCTACAACTCCTCGACGCGTTCGAGCAGATGTGGCAAGCAGCGTCCGTCTCCGCGATCGCCGAGCTCGACTACCGCAAGAACTTGGTCGGAGGTGGCCTAGGCTGGGGCAAACCGCCTGGCTCAATGTGTGATCGCATCGAACTCGCGCGCCAGTACGTGGCGCAAACAGACTATTTGCCGCCGGCGGCCGGTGAAGCGCTCGCCGACAACCTGCTCGCGCTGTTCGGTCAGAGACCGGCGCACTGTTCGGAAGCCGTGGCGCCGCTGATTGCAGCTGTCGCTGCCACCGTCGAAGCGGGCAATCTGTAGGTAGCTCGCATCATTGACCGCCGGTAGGAGCTGGAGCAAAGGGCGCGGATCATCGCTGAAAGGCGGCTGCCATACTATGGCAGGCCGAAAATCGCGAGGCGGTCAATCAGCCTTGTTAGCCAAGGGTGCAGCGCAGCTGCGGGGCAAGAGCGTCGCAGTCGAACTCCCGGAACGGGAGGGGTGCTAGAGTCTAGCACCCGTTTTTTCGGTGAAATGGGGCCCTAGAGTTTAACCAGCACTCCCGTCCTCAATTTTCCTGTTATGGCGCCGTCGGCCTCTCGAGTAGCCGATTGCTTGGCGATGAGTCTGTCGATGTGGCGCACGCGATCATCGGTGGTCGTGAAGTGCTCGCGGTCGACGGGCGCGCGCTGCATGCGTTCTTGGGCGTCGCCCATGAATTCCGGTTTTGGGTCGTTAGCCGAATCAGCGAGTATGGATTCGCTGAGAACGTGGACTTCGAGGTTTCGTTAAATTCCTCCCGAAACCCGCAGGGTGCGCCCGGTAAAGGAATACGTCCTTTCGCTCGACATGGCGAAGGAGCTGACGATGGCCGAGCGCACGGTGAAGGGGCGCGAGGCCCGGAAATACTTCCTCGAGTGCGAGCGTCGCTTGCTCGAGCGCACGGGGGCTGCGCTCCCGGTGCCGGCTCCGGTTGCCGCTGCGTATGCAGTGTGTATGCTTTTGTGGTGACGCCGATCCAGTGCGATATGGGCAGCCCATGACCGATGACCGTAAGCTGATCTTTACGCTCGATACTTCCGCAAGAACCGACGTAGCCCAGCGCGCAAGGCGGAGAATGCCGAGCGGAGCGCCCGTCGATTTGGGCGACGTCGGCAGGTCCGTGCATTTCTTGCGCGGTGTCTGCTCGCGATCCGCATTTGCCCTCACGAGCTTCTACCTTCTTCGCGCCACGGATATCCGCGGGAGAAATCCATGCTCAGTTCCTGACTATCCAGGCAAGGTTCTTCAGAGCAACCTGAGCTTTTCGTCCCTGAATAACGTTGCGCTGTCGTGCCGCAAGGTATTCGATCATGCGGCCAAGGGACTCACGGGTGCCAATTTCGGGAAGCAGAGCGACAGCACGCTGAAGAAGCATGCAGAATATTGGGCCAAGATGTCAGAGAGGCCGGAAGACGAGGCGTATGACGCGCTTCACTTCTTGCGGAGCTTCTTCGCAAAATGTTCCAAGACTGACGCTGATCTGTTTAAGGACGGGACGATGCTCGGTAGCCGGATCGGGTTTGTGAAGCAATACGCTGATCGCGTTGCCGCGCATCTATCCCTGCAAGACTACGAGTTCGATATCCTCGATTTGGCGCATGTTGTGGCTGCGCTGGTACTCGTGGGAGAGATCGTTCGTGGTTTTGACATGGTTGACGGGGCATCCGATTACTTCGATCAAATTGATCAAGCAGCGTGTAATGCTGCCGTCAATTTGTTCCCCAGCGCGCCTCCGCTTCGTTTGTTTGAGCGCGTGAAGATTGAGCAGCAGGCCCGAGCATGCTGGCAATCGGGGGAAGCGATCGGAATACAGATGCTGATCGAGCAACTGCCGAGTACGCTTGGCCTGTCCTGAGCTTTCCGACGTCGCTGTATATGGAGCGCTCGCCGAGCGTCGGAATATGTGCGCCTAGAGTACCGAGTTTACGACCCGTATGTGAAGGACGGCTAGAAGCCCGCGATCCGGATCGCTGCCCGCTGTGGGCGGCCCTCGCCGGGCTTGCATTCGTTCCCAATTCGATCGACGGGTAGGATGCCGGTACGGAGGCGGGGTGGGAGTCGACTGGGCGCACCGTCCTGGACTGTTTCGACGATTTTCCATCCAGGCCAACGGCGCTCCACGAGCCGCTCTGCTTCCGCGCGCCCCGAGCATAGGCCGATGTCGACGACGCGGCGCTTTCCTTCGTATTCCAGCTCCAGCAAGGTCGGGCGCAGCAAATGCGCCCATTTTCTCGGTTTCGAGCCTTTTGAGTTCGCGCCGTGCTCGACCTCTTTCTCTCGATTGAAGCACGACACGCAAATCGTGTGTGCGCGCACGAGCCGCAATGGCTTGATGCTTCGATCCGCGCGTGAATACGTCCGGCCGCAACGTACGCACCCGCCACTCGGCGCGAATCGCCCGTAGTCAATTTGCCCCGAACCCAAGGCTGTCCGCTTTGCTACTGGGGCGCTCGCGATGCCACCGTCGTCCGCATGCTTCCTTCCAACTGTGCACCCCACGCACGCCAGCGCCCGGCGCTCAGCGTGGCTGCGAGCGCAAGCCGAGGCGGTCAGGTCTGCGTGGAGACGTTCGCAGCGGAACGTAAAAAGGCCCGGAAACTCGGGGTGTTCGGTGTAGGCGAGGGCGGCGGCATTCATGCCGGCCATTTCGAAATCACGACCCGCGTTTGCGTCGCCATTCGTGACGCCACCATGCTTTGAATCCCCGGCATGTGGGGGGCATAAGCGAGCGGGAGGCTCGAATGGAAACGATGTTCCTACGTCGTCCTGATGCGGCGCGCGAGTTGCGCGTCTCAGAGGACACGATCAAGCGACTGGAGCGAGCCGGTGAATTGCCGCTACCGATCAAGATTGGCCGCGTGGTTGGCTGGCGCCGCGAGACCTTGGCCGCGTGGCTGAAGCAGCGCGAGGAGGCTATCCATGGATGACAAACAGGCCATGGCGTTTGTCGCGAGCAAGGAATACGACGGCATTCTCGGCGCACTGCGACGCGTTTCGCACAAGGCGCAGCACTCGAATCTGGCGAAGTCGCTGCGCGTGCTGAAGGCGGAGCTCCAGCCGGCCGCACGCCGCGTCGTGGGTGCCAGCGTCACTCGGAAGTCTGTCGGCGTGATGGCGAAGTCGGACGCCGGGGCCGGGCTGATTTCCCGCGGCGAACTGCTTGCGAAGTCCATCGAAGCAGCCAAAGCCGGTCGCATTACTGCGCGCGAGCTGGCGACGATCGAGACGGCGCTGAACATGGGGCGCGTGCCGGATCAGGCGGGCATGGATCGGATTCTCGGCGTGATGGCGAAGTCCATGCCGGCCGGCGATGCGCCGACGATCAAACGTCTGCTGGCAGCGCTTCCCGAAGCGATGAACGCTGGTCGCATCAATTTCACCGAGGCTGCGCGTGCGGAGACGCTGCTCAACATGGGCGAGCGCCTGGACGACGATCTGGTGCGACGGATCATGGAGGGAGCCCGATGAACGCAATCGAAAAAATCCGTGCGGAGCTGCATGCCGCGTTATTGGCTGGCCGCGATACGACGAAGATCCGTGCCAAGCTGCGCGACGCCGAGCACGCTGCGCGCAATGAGGCTGCGGTGTCTGCTGTTGAGACAGAGAAACAATCGGCCGCACTCGATGCCGAGGCGGCAGCTTTCGCAACGGCGGTCCGTGCGCGTGTTGCCGCGGCCCTTCAACCATTTGATTTCACGGAGTAATTTCACATGTCGATCGAAATCCGCGCAGCAGACGTGGTTGCTGCTCAGTCGCGCGTCACCGAATTTGAGAGCAAGTTGGCCGATGGTCAGCAGCTTCTCGCCAATCTGAGCACGAAGCATGCCGACGCTGTCGAACGCGCTCAGGCAGCGCTTCAGGCAGTCCGTGCTGGTGAGCTGACCGAGGAAGTAGCCGGACTCCGGCATTCGCTTGCGCTTCAGGACGCGGCCGACCTCGAGGCGCTGATCGCGCAGGGGAATTCGGCTCTCAGTGTGTTGATCAACGAGGTGTCTGCTGCGCGCGGTGATGCACAGCGCGCGCAATCTCTTTTGCTGGCGGAAGAGCGTCGCCTGATTGCAGCTGGGCTCAAGGGGCGCATCGAAAAGGCTGAGGAGGCGCTGCTACTGGTCGTCGCAGAGGCGTATCGAGTACACGCTGAGGCTGGCGGCGCTGGCTCGGTGAACTCGATCTGGTGGCCATCCCATGAACTGACCGCGATGGTCGTCCAAGGCATCGTGCCACGCCGCTAACGGATCAGTCCATGCCATCAGTCAAGATTGGCGTCAACGCCGACGGCTCGGGCGTCTCCAAGGCGCTAGACCAGATCACGGCTTCCCTGAATAAGCTCGGCTCGGCCGTCTCGAAGGTTCACAACCTGAAGTTCGAGCCGGCCGACGTCAGCTACGCGAAGCGCGACCTCGCTCTCATCAACAAGCAGTTTGAGCAGGCACTGAAGCAGTCGGCCGCGCTCAGGAATGCGATGAAGCAGAGCGGGCAGGAGGGCCGGCGACTCGATCAGGTCGACTTCTCGCGCGTTTCCATCGACCCGAAAGCTGCGGCCCGGATGCGCGATCGCGCATTCCAGTACTCCACGCAGGGAACCGCTTGGGATCTGACCAACTTCTCGCCGGCGGCCGAGGAGGAGCCGGGTTCGCCGACGACGCCTTCGGGCGAGAGTGGTCGGCCTCGCCGTCCTCGGTGGATGCCTCGGTGGTTCCCCGGCAGCTCGGGAGGAGGATCGGGTTCGGGCGGCGATGGCGGCGGATCCGGTTCGGGGGACGATAATGCGCCGACTGGCCGACGCGGACGCCCGCGTCGCGGGATCTTTTGGCGAGCCGGCAGCCGCGCGCTCGACGGCCTGGGCGGCGACGTCGGGCGCGTGGGCGGTGAGGTGCTTGGTGGGGCCGAGGCTGGCGCTGCAACTGGCGGCCTGCTGGGAGGGCTCGGCGGCCTCGCTGCGGCCGTCCCCGGCGTCGCACTGGCGTTCGGTGCGTACAAGGTGGGTCAGTATGCGTCGCAGGGCTATGACATGGCCAAGGAACGCGGCCTGGATGCCGACACGCTGAAGCGCCAGATGGGCGACCTGGGGATTTCCTTCGAGAAGCTGAAGCAGGATTCCGACGGCGTTGGAGCTGGCCTCGGTGTCGCGTCGGTCGAGGGGATGAAACTCGCGGCGTCGTTCAACGAGATCAGCCACAACGCGGTTCGAGGGAATACCGACGCGCTGCGCAGCGATACCCGCACCGCGATCGGCTTCGCGCGCTCATACGGAATGGACCCGTCTCAGGCCGTCGGATTCTTCGGCGGGATGAAGGCGGTCGACTCACGACAAAACAACCGTGAACTCGCGCTGATGATCGCCGAGGCGATCGAGCGCACCGGGGGCAGGGCGTTGCCGTCAGACGTCATGCAGGCGGTGCAATCGCTCGCTTCGTCTGCGGTGCGCATGTCCCTGTCTGCCCCGAATGTGGGTCCGGCCGCGGCTGGATACTCATCGCTCGTGCGCGCGGGTGTGCCGGCATCATTCGCCGGCGAGCTCATCGGGCAGGCGAATTCTGCCATGACGCAGATGGGGATGGCCGGCGAGGCATCGCAGAACTTCACGCTCCAGGCATTCAACCAGGAGGGCGGCCCGCGGCTCAATCCCGTTATGGCTCGCGCACTCGCGGCCGGCGGCCTGTTCGCGACGCGCCAGAGCGTGTTCGCCAAGGACTCCGTGCTCGGTCGATACTTCGGCTCCGGCGATCGTACTTTCGCTGCGCTCGGATCGGGGGATGGCGCATCCACGACGAACTTCGACGCTATCCGCGCGAAGCTCGGGCGCGAATACGACAACTCGTTCTTCGGGAAGTCGATGCGTCTCGACGCCGCGCAGCGCTATTTCGGCGTGTCATCGCCCGAGCAGGCAGCTGCGCTGCTGACCATGAGCACCGATGGCTTCGGAAGCCTGCAGCGGTCCCTAAAAGAGGCGGGCGTCTCGAGCCTCGACAAGGTCAACGCGACCAGCTACCAGACGCTCGCGAAGATCGGCGACGCACATTCCATGTCAGACCTGCGCGGGATCTATTCCGAGATCCGCGGGCGTACTGGAGACGACGCGCTCTCGTCATCGGAGAAGTCGACTCTCGATACGGCAGAGAAAGGTGGCGACGCTGCGGCCTTCAGGAAGGCGCTCCTGCAGGTGATGGCGAACAAGGGGCAGGAGGACACGACTTCGCAGGCTTTGCGCGACGCCAATGCCGCGCTGGATACGATCAAGACCGGCTTGGGCGACAAGCTGGTGCCAGCCGCGCTGGCATCGCAGAACCTGCTCGCCTCGATTGCCGGCAAGTTGACGGGCCAGAAGTTCGGACCGGACGGCATGCCGATCAAGGACGACGACCCACGCAATGCAACGGGCGAGCAATCGGGGCCATCGCTTGCCTATTCGAAAGGCGCCCCAGGGGTTGTGCGTCGGCCCGCAGCCTGGTGGGATGGTCAGCACGCACCCACGGGCGCGCAGAAAAACGCCGACCTGGCGATGCTGACATCGACCGAGAAGAAGTACGGTCTGCCCGCCAATCTCCTGAAAGGAGTGTGGGGTACTGAGTCGTCGTTTGGCAAGAACCTGATCGGGCCGGAGCTCGCGAATGGCGAGCACGCGCTCGGCAACTTCCAGTTCCTTCGCGGCACGGCCGAAAAGTACGGTGTCACTCTGGGCGATTTCGAGTCCGAGCAGGATGGCGCCGGCCGCTACCTGCGAGATCTGATCAAGAAGAATGGCGGGGACGTCCGGAAGGCGCTATTTGCGTACGCAGGCGTCGTCAAAAACACCAAGGCCGGCGACGAATACGTTGTGAAGACGCAGAGGAATGCAGACTCCGATTTCGGCATCGGCACCACGCCTGCTCGTGCAGCAAAGGCGTACGGAGGTATTGATGCGGACGCCGGCCCAGCCTCCGCCAACAAGATCAAGTCCGGTACGCCGGCAGCGTCTGGAACAGATCCAACGCCGGGCCAACTGCCCGCGGACGCGGCTACGTCATCGGCAGCCGACGCGTCCACGCGCGACGTCGTCGTGCTCGATATGAACGTGCATCTGCGTGGCGTCGATGATTCCGGCAGCACGAAAGTCAAAACCGTACGCAGCTCTGTCGCGGTACCGCGCGGAAGCGGCACCCATCACATCAGTGTCGGAGGATGACAGTGAAAGTAGAAGTTCGCCAACCAGCCATCCAGATCATCCTGCGGAAGAACGTCGGCCGCACCGCCGTCGCGGGCGGTACGCCCCTCTCAACGCGGTACAAGGGCACAACACGCCTCATGGACCTCACGCGCTACATCGGCGAGCGCGGGAGCGTGCGTATCTCGAAGTCATTGCGTGAGCCCTGCGGCACATTTTCCATCACGCTTTCCGACATGATCGAACCCGGCATCCAGGACTCGCTCTACGCGTTCATCGAGCCGATGGATACCATCGAGATCTACCTCTCGTCGAACGGCTACAGGTTCCCGTCGATGGGGGTATCGAGCTCGCCGTCGACGCTGCCGATCATGATGCGCGGGTTCGTCTCGGTGGTCGAGCGGAACGAGGGGATGGGAGCCGACGGCAAGCCAACGCGACAGGTCGTCGTGACCGGGCACGACTACGGAAAGATCCTCGAGATTTTTCAGATGTTCTTCCTCCCGACGGTGCCGACCGACGTATCTGCATCGATCTCGAGCTTCCCATTCTTCGCCAAGTTCGGGGACGCGATGAACGTGCAGACGGAGGGCGACTTTATCAACTTGCTATTTTCCGAGGTCGTCAATCCGTACCTGGCGAACTTGAGCAAGAACGCCGACGGTTCCACGAACCCGTCATCGCCGTTACTGCCGTTCAAGACCGATATCAAATCGGCCGGCGCGAAGGTTTCGCAGTACGGAATCGGCGCTTGGCAAGGTGGAAATGTACGCGGGCTGATCTCGAGCTTCTGCGATATCGGCGCATGGAACGAATTTTTCATCGAGGACCGGGCCGATGGGCCGTATGCGGTCTATCGGCCGAATCCATTCCTGTCGGCAGACAAGGGCGATCTCATCATGGCTGCCGAGGGAGCCGAGATGCCGGCCGTCACGCAAATCGGGCGCTCGGACCTGGTGTCGATGACCTCCGCGCGCTCCGACTCGAATGTCGCGAATTTCTTCTGGGTCGATGCGGCGCGGTTCGGGCTGAACTACAGTTCGACCGCCCAAGCGCTAGGCTTTCAGGCCGGACAGGAAGGTGTCCCGCCGGTGTTTATGGGGAAAAATCCGAGCACGAGCCAGGATGCAACGTACCCGAACAACGACCCGACGCTGTATGGGACGCGCAAAATGTGGGAGCAGACGCAGCAGTACGGCCCAGAGGAAACGAACAACGGGAACGGTAGCCAGAACGGGGAGCAGCGCAACCAAAACCAACAGGGCGCGATTTCATGGATGATGTCGCGCCGACGTCAACTCATCGAGCAGAACAAGGACAACATTGTGTTCGAGTCGGGCTCGATGCGCCTGAAGGGCAACGAAGCTATCCGCGCTGGCACCTACGTGCAGCTGCAGGACGGCGACATGCAGCCGCTCTACTATATTGTGTCGGTCGAGCACGAGTACATGGCATTCGGAAATTACTTCACGTCCGTCCAGTATGAGCGGGGTACGGGTTTCATTACGCGTGCCGCGCGTGCCGCGCAACTGTCCTCCCCGTATTACTCCGAGATGATCTGGAAGCAGTAGCCGAGAATCGCGTCGGCGCCGCCTACTTGGCGGCGCCCTCGTCGTCGATGAGTCGCTCAAGTGCCTCGATGATGGCTCCCGCGACGCTGTTTCGAATTTGGCGGCTTTCCTGAACGCTGTCGTCGCCGTGTAGAGCGAAGTACGCCCACACGAAGTCGGCGGCGTCGAATGCGATGGCGCTGATTTGTCCGTGGCCCGCGAACTCCCCACGATTCTGCTCTCGTTCGTCGATCAGGCGTTGCGCGGCGGAGCCGTGGCGGGCGATCTTGTCGAGCAAGTACTTAGGTGCAGGCATGTTGGCCTCGATGGTGATTTTGGTTTATCGGTACTTGTCAGCCAAGTCTTTGACCGCGTTCTCGCCCTTTGAAAGGCAGGCATCTTTGGTGTGGTAGAAGGTCCAAATGGATTCGTGGAGTCCGTCACCGGAATCAGCCGAGACTTCGACGCGATCGTCGTAGTCATGCACGTGCGGTGTCGTGCCGTTTGTCCCGATCGACTCGATTAGGTCGGCCGGGCCATTCGATTCGTGGCATTTTTGCAGGGTGTTGAGCGTCCACCAGATTCGTGCAGAAGTGGCCTCCGCCTGGTCGCTGCTGGCCGGGGTCACGGCTGCGGAACTGGCGGTCTCTGTAAGCGCTTGATCACCGTCGGTTGTCGGCAGGGCAAGGCCGTTCGCGCGAATCTTTGCGACCGCCGTGGCTGCGTCGGACTTGCTCTGGAATGGCCCCGCACGGAGTTGGCTCTGGGTTGAACCGTCATCGGCGGTTTTGCTCTCCACGTAGGCCGGCACGCCGGCTGCGACGAGTTTCTGAACCCATGTCTGCGCATTGGCCGCATTCGCGAAGGATCCTAATTGCACAGCGAACTTCGGGGCGGATGTCGTGATGGTGGGCTCCGTGGCCGACTGCGCGACGGTTGAGGTGGTCGTCGTGTCGTCGGAGACGCTTTTCTGTCCGGCCCGGTAAGCAATGGCTCCAGCGACCACCGCGGTTATGAGGACGGCGCCGACAACTCCCTTTGTGCTAGAAGTGCGGTTAAGCATTGATCCCCCGTGGTTGTAAATATAAGGGGCAGATTGCCTGATTCCTGGCAGGTGTTCAACGTAGATTGTGCGAATTACCGCGCGTCGCCGGTCGATCTAATGAAGCCTCTGTTGACCATGTCGAGCTGCGAGATCGTGGAGCTGACAGGGAAGCACCATGATCACGTTCTACGCGAAGTGGTGCGTATGTGCGATGGCTTGGAAGTCGAAGCCCCCACATTTGGGGGAAGTCTCGGGCGCGGTTGCCGGGGTGTGCGGTTATGGCTCGAGCGTTGGGAAGCTCGCTTCCCATGCTGCGATGGCAGCGGCTTTCTTCTCGGGCGGCAAGCGCAGGCCGTGCGCGGGGAGGGCGTCGCGGCTGCTTTGATACCACGTGCCATAGGCCCCCACTGGGTCGATGTCGGCCATCGGGCCGGGAGACGCTGCGCGGCGGTCGCGGGCTTCCGACAGTGCGGTCTGGACCAGCGGGTTCCACTTCGCGTAGCTGTAGCCGGCCGACGGATGGCGCACATGCGCGGTCGGGATGGTTACGCCGACACGCTTGAGGTGCGTCGACATCTCGTGGCCGAACGCAATGATGACCTCCGGGTTCAGCGCTTCGACCACCGTCGGGAACGCGGCGACGCCCGCATTCCAGGCTTCGTCCGATGGCCGGCGGCGGCTCTTCGGCATGAACTCCTGCACGAAGTTGTAGTAGCTGACGTGGTCCCAGAACGCCTTCAGTTGGGCCCGGCCAACGTCGCCAGCGCGCGTGGCGTTGTGCATCGACGTCGCGATTTTTGCGAAGTGCGGGTGGCGCGCGAGCGCTTTGACGGCGTCCGGATGGCGCTTGCGCTGGCCCAGGGCGAGGACGATTTCCTGCGTCACCGTCGGTCGCTCGTAGCGTTTCATCCCGTAGTGCGAGTCACAAACGATGAGGACCCGCAGGCCTTCAAACCCCTCGGTTGCGTATCGGGTTCCCACCCACGGCATGAATCGCACTGCGCTCAACGGCTCTCCGTTTTTCTCTCAAGCATCTCGCCCGCACCGGGCAGCCCGATACCTTACCACCTCCAAAACACAAAGCTGTGTGGTCTCGCCTCGCGTCAGGTTACATCGTTGCGATGCGCGCGCGCATCATCGACCGCTGGCAGGAGCTCGAGGCGCAGGCGAGAAAAGCACCGGCCGTGGCCTTACCGATGCGGTCGCGAAACGTAACGAAGTGACGTCACGGGGACGTCACGGCGAAACGTCACCGTAACGTCACGGTGACGACAGAGAAGATAAGAGTAGAGAAGATAAAACCGAAGGTTCTAACTCGCTCACTGCTGACTCAACCGTGGATAGCGCGCGGATGTGTCTGAGATGCGAGAGATCGATACTGGTACGTCAGGGTGCTGACCGATGGTCCGTTTTGAAAATCGGCGTGGGCGTGGTCCATTCGCCGCATACGTCGCTGATTTGTGGCGGGCGGTAGGTGGGTGCCACCCGGTATCGTCAGCCCGGCCAAGCGCGTTTTTGTGAATTCGTCGACCGTAGTGCTCCGCACGGACTTAGCGCGATCTGAATAGGCGCATCTCACGGCCGCTCTATATATGGAAGACGAATGGCGCTGCAGAAGACGTCGTGCGTAACACGTGACGTTGCGCGTGACGTTTCGCCCGTCACGCACGTCACAAGCGAAACGAACACCCGTCGTGGGCGCGATGTGGACTGGACCTCTAGCCGGGCGACCGATGGGACCTTCCTCGTGGAGCGAATAACGAACTGGGACCGCCATGGAAAGGTCGTATTCCGGGATGGCATGTCCCCGCGTAAGCGCGACGCTGTTGTGCTCGCACCTGCCCGCCAAATCGAGTGGCTTTTATGCACGCATGGACAGGCCACCCCGGTCTGCCGAACACGGGCCGCGCGGCGATCGATGGGCCAATTTTTCTATGCGCTTTTATGCATCTTGGTTATGTAGTCTCGGCGTGGCCGATGCCTCGACGGTCCTCGGCGGGGGCGTAACGACTGGCTCGGCGAGGAGGTCGTGACGTTTACGTCCCTGCACCACACCGCCTTTTGGGGTCTTATTCGAGACCTTGCCGGCGCGTTTCTTGATTTCGGGCCTGTAACCGTACAAAGGGAGCGGATAGTTGCCGTTAACGTCCATCAGAGTATCTGCTGACTCTGCTCCTCTTGCGAAAAACATCAAAGTAAACGTGAGTCCCGTTCCGAGAATCATGAGTGTCACAGCTGCTGGGACGCTGACGGATCCGAGCTTTTGGACGGGGAGAAATGTAAGGAAATAGACGATGATTGATAATGCCAATAAGACTCGGAAATTTCCTCTGAACGTCCATCGTCGCAGCCAATTAAAGCGGTTGTCCTTGTAGCGTGCTTCGATCGGGCAGAATTTTACAAATCTCCCGGCATATTCTCTCGATCGAAACAAAGAGAGTGCGTTGTCTCGTTCGAATGCGAATCGAATTTCGTCTCCGCTCAGCTGCATTCCGAATGCTTCCTTGACGGCGAGCTGCAGTGCGCCAGATGAGATCGCGCGCCAGCCTTGGTCCTTCAGCTTCATAATTTCATATAGGCGCTTCGTGCGCGTTTGGGAGA
Source organism: Burkholderia sp. 22313 (assembly GCF_052045245.1). NCBI lineage: Bacteria > Pseudomonadati > Pseudomonadota > Betaproteobacteria > Burkholderiales > Burkholderiaceae > Burkholderia > Burkholderia sp. 22313. The sequence goes on along the minus strand of NZ_JBQEON010000002.1, from coordinate 314,981 downwards.
AAAGCTGGTTGCCCGATCGAAAGGTGTTGCGCGACATAACAATTGCAGCGATTGCGGTTATGACCGCAAGGATGGCATTAACGATTCCTAGGGAGCTTGTAAGCGCTGCAAGATTCATGTTGTGCCTCGTGACTTTATTCCTTTGCGATTAAGCTGCTGGCGAAAGTTTTGGAGTGTTGAGCACCGCCGCTTTGGCGTTGAGCAATTCGTTTTCGGATAGATCGAATCGTCGGAGCCACGCGTTGCTGCTTGCCTGGGAGTTATAGACCGGCGCGTCGCCATTTACCGTGCCGCGCTGAAGAATCGAAACCGTATCTGCAACGACCGGGCGTAGAGCGGCATTGAGCACGACATACGCTGGGGGCGGTGCCGGGGTGTCTTCCTCGTGAGGCACGCCGGCTTCGGGCACCATGCCCGCGCGAATCACCAGTCCCTGGGCGCATGGCGCGAGGTCGAACCAGTCTTTCGGCAACGCGGATTGCAGCGCGTCAATGCCTCCGACCTTCCCGAGCATCGCCTTGTCGATGAGCGTGAGCCAGTCGACGGTTTTGATCCGTTCGGTGAGGTCGCGCACCTTCATGGCGATCGGGCTACCGACATCGACGCCCGGCCCGAGCTGCTGGGACATGAGATATTCGCTGCTTTCGTTTTCGGTTCGGCTAGTCGGCGACAGATTTACTGCGAGTCCGGCATGCCCGTGTATCGCGTCCACGGCAGCGGCCGCGTCGCGGAACAGTTGTATGAACGGGCTCGGGTTACCCCGGACGAACGGAGCGGGGAACGTGAAAACCAGAACATCGAGCCCCCGAGTACCAAGCTCCGCCTGGAACTGTTCGAGACAGAACGTTGTGAACTCGTAGAACGACGCGTCACGTGCAGTTTCACCGCCGACAAACGTTGCATCGAAGCCTTCGTTTGCTCCGACGCTGGATGCCAGTGATGAGAGCGTGGGTGCTTTCGCAATCGGCAGCGCCTTCTTACCATTGAACCAAAGCCACTTCACTGGATTGTCAGTGCTGGATGTGCCCGCCTGTCGCGCGATCGCGACATACCGATCGAAAACCCATGCAAGGGCGTCGCGTTTGTCACGGGTGTACCCGCCCTTGAAGTATATGGACGCACGCACAGCCAGGGCGGCGCCGATACCGTCGTGAGGGTAACGCGGTTCGAGAATCGCGAACGGCATCATGCCGGCCTCGGCTAGCTCCTGAATCCGTCGCTCGTTGTCGTTGCTCATCGTCGTGTCGTTGCAATATTAGGGAACGGGCAGAGGTACAGGCGGGGGCATCGGGCCGCCGAGGCTTCCCTTCAGGCCTTGCCCGATCAATTTTCCGAGTTGTGACAGGGCGGATTGCGAGGATTCGGCCTCGTTTGGCTGATCGTCGGAGCATCCGCAGTCGCCCGGCCCCATGGTAGCGACTTTTGACGGGTCGCCGGCGATGCGCTCGTATGCGTCTTGTTGCTTCGGGTCTACGCGATCCGGCGGAAACTTGATTTCCACAACCGACTTCAGGTTGTCCTGTGTTGGCGGCAGCGACGGATCGTTGACGATCACGACGTCCGGTCGTCGGATATTGCCGACGCCAGGCGTATAGCTGTCCAAGCCGCCGGGCCAATATTTCTGAATCCAGCCCGGTAGGTAGTCGTGCGCTTTGGTGACGATGCGCGAATCCATAATGGGAGCCGGTGGATCGCGCGACATGTCGTAGTTGATTTCTGCCTTGTATGGGCTCTGATGGTCCCCGATCGCATCCGCTGCTTTGAGCCGCCCGCTGACGCACTGCTGTTTCAGCTTCTGTCCGTCAGCGCCGATAGTCGGCATCGCGTTGCATTTGCAGATGACGGAGCAGAGCGCTTGCCGGTCCTGCGCATCTAGACCGTTCCGCCGCACGCGTACAGGGTTCGTTCTGCCGTCGCCCTGGCCCGTCGACCCGGACCCATGCCCTTGTGCATAGTCCGTCATACCGAGTTCGAGCCTGAGCGCTCGAAAGAAAGCGATGCCGCCCGGCCAGTTTCGAGCCAGTTGGTATATCCGTTTTCGTCGGTTGTTCCCGTGATGGTGCTGCCGTCGCTGCCGGTGACGGTATATGGGTGGTTGGCGACAGGCTTCCCAGTGTCGTCGTCTAGCACCTGGAAACGCCCGCGGTGCGGGCCGGATTGGTCAGCGCCTGCCTGTTGGGCCACTACGCTGCGACCGCCGCCGATCGGGTTTCCGGCACCGGCGGTTGGCGATGCCGTCGCGCTGCTTTGTGTTGCGATGAGCGTCGCGCCGCACGCCGTCATGTCGCCATCAGATGCTACCGGGCGGCCGTTGAACGTCATGTGAAGATCGGTTTTTACCTTCACGATCGGAAAGACGCCACCACAACGGGGGCACGACACCATGTCGCCGAGAAGGCCCAACGCTTTGCCGTCGACGGTATTGGTCGGATCACACGCGAGCACGCGGCCGCCGTGGGAGGTTGTGTCGCCTTCCCGAATGAACGCGAATCCCATACAGAACTCCTCAGACGAAATCTGCGGCGACTGTAGCACGCGCTGTCGATGTGCAACTACCCTGTCAGAGTTGACGGGTGTCAGGGATTATTAATTGCTAGAAGAGATTGGCGTGTGCGAGATGCGGATTATTTTCGCGCGCTACTCTTGTGCTTCCTCCGCGATTCGTGTTTCAAGATTGGGCCGGATAACTAGCCAGTGTAGTTTCAAATCTCGCAACTCGGCAGCGTCGTCAGTGCGTCCCATGCGGGTGACTGCGAGATCTATCAGTTCAGTTACCGCTACATTCAAGGTCAAAAGCGTAGACGCCATATCTTCTATGTCCGGACCGAAGAAGTAGCCTTGCTTGCCGTCTTGCTCTTTCATGTGTCGGACGAGCGCGCCTAACGTAGCGTGTGCGCCGTTGCCTGATGTGTACCGGTAGGCGATTTCGTAAAACATTGCCAAGTCGGTACGCAGCGCCAAATCCCGATAGTTGAGTGACCGACGCTTGGGGAAGGTGGTTTCTAGCTCCGCGAGCTTTGCTTTTAGAGGAACAAGCGATTTATCGTCTGTCTCGGGATTCGAAGCATTCATTTCCAAGATCCGGGCTATGGCGTGAATGCTATGGTTAGCATCATCCTCGCGAAGGATTTCCAACGTTCCCTCCACGATTACTAGCCCTTTGGCAACAATGAGCGTTTCGGCGCATAAGCGCGCCAATGCGCGTGCGTCTGCCATCGCGCCGCGTTCGATCATCAGGATCGAGCATTGAAATGCACCGAGTGCCCGCGCGTATGCCGCAATTGCCCACTTCATCTCATCGGAGATGACATTCATTGGTATAGCCTTCATGACGCGCAAGGCCATAGCATTTGCGCGGTAGGCGTAGCCAAAAGCGTCGGCATATGCCTCATGTGCGGCGCGCTTCCATTGATCCAGTTCGTCGGACAGGAATCCGACTTCATCGAAACCTGCCATCGCGTCTCCGTTGTGCAAAATGCGAATGCTTTACGCTGTCTTACTAACACATCGAACTCGAAAGCAAGGGACCGTTTTTCTTGCTAGCATGCTTGGGTCAACCGCGGGCGAGCTTTCTCTCGGCCTTGGGGTTGAGCTGACATCCGTGTCTCGCTAGATCGCCATCGGGAAACTCTCCGAGCAAGTCGGTAAATCTCTAAACGCTTCTGTTTTCGTGAAAGAACTTCCTCGATTGGTTCAGATGGTCGGCGATATGTCTTTCAGCGCCTCGGGATGTTTGATTGCCACCCGCAACAACGTCAGTGCCGCCCCGGTCGGATTGCGGCGCCCCTGCTCCCACTGCTGGAACGTGCGCAACGGCACGCCGAGCAGCTTCGCGAACGCGCCCTGCGACAGACCAGATTTCGCGCGCGCGGCCGACGCCACTGTCGGCTCTACCTGCGTGACTCGGCCCGCGCGGCCGGCCTTCATATCGCGCATACCCTCCAGCAGATCCGCGTGAAATCGATCTCTTTCTTCGGCTTGCTCTGCCTTTCGCTCGGTTGCGCTCATTTGTAAGGTTTTCGATTGATCTACAGGATCCGGTATTCCATCGAGGATGGCTGGGGAATATTCGCACGTTGTCAACTAGATTATCAAAACTTGACTTCGATATGCACAGAAACCCGGCTTCTGGCCTACTTTTCAAGACCGTGGACAATGGTTGAGGATGGCAAGGCATATTGGGGAAGCGATGTGCCCGCTACTCTGAGACGCAAGATGATGCGCAAGTGACCAACCTGGCGACTACCAGCCTTTGTGGTCAGCGGAGCATTACCGTCATCGTCGGCGGAAGAGGCAGCTCTCTGTCGGGCGGTAAGACGACATCTTCTGCCTCACGCCATTCGCCTGTCTTGCGATCGACATGCAACATACGCGTGCTACCGCGTTTCGCGACTAGGACTAGGCCGATCTTTTCACCATCAAGAGCGGGACGGAACCCGGACTGGTAGACGACGATTCGCGAAAATGTGTCGGCGACGAGTTGGCGCGCCATCAGCCGTGCGTCGTAGTCGAGCTGGTCGACGCCGTCCACCAGTTCTTGCCACGCGTCTGCTGCGGCTGGCGCAACGATCGATGTCGCCGCGGCGAGGTGATGCTCGAACGAGTCGACCTCCCGACGCTCGTTTGCGAGCTGACTTTCGAGCTCGCGGACACGGCGCAACACGGCGGCTGGTGCGTCGCCGTCGTCGAGCAGCAGCGCGTCTGTGACGCGACGAACCTGTGTTTCGAGTTCGGCGACGCGCTGCCGCGCGCTTGCCAATTGCGCGCTCAGCGCGGCGGTTCCGCCATCGCCTTCGAGCAGGCGCGTCAAATTCATTTGGTCTGAGCAATACAGCATTAGTGCCCGTTCGACTGGCACAACGCTGCAGCTCCCGCTGACTTTGCAACCAGCGCCGGTGCTGTACGTGACACAGTGCAGCCGGCGATGACCCGGGGCGGGGCGCCCATCTGCCATGCGTTTGCGGCTCATGAGGTTTTGCGCCACGATTGCCGCGCCGCAGTATCCGCAGTGCGTGATGCCGAGCCCGGTCACGACGCCGGGAATCTCACCCTTGCCTTTGCGCCGGCCGCGCTGCTCGGCGAGATAGCGCAGATCGGCAAACTCTGCGGCGGAGAGCAGGGCAGGGTAATACGCCTCGAGTCGGTATGTCTCGCCATCGACCGCCACTGATTTTTCGCCGACGAGCATCCGGTTCGCGAGGATCTTGTAGATGTGCGACGCAGCCATGCGGCCGCTTTCGGTCACTGAGAGCCCGCGCTCGCTCAGCTCGCGAACCGTCCGGACTGCGCCGTGCCCCTGCTTGAACATTTCGACGACCAGGCGGACAGCTGCGGCCCGATCGGGGACGAGTTCAAATTTTCCACCTTCACCCTCGCGTACCCATTGCGGATCTTTGCCAACGCGGATGGGCATGCGCCAGGTGCCGGCAATCCAGCCCTGGCACTGTCGGCGGATTGCCGCCTTGACACGCTTGCTCTTCGTGTCCGACTCTTCGTGCGCGCGGATCATGACCAGCAGGCTGTATACAAGATCCATCGGCTGCGCCTTGAGGCGCTCGCGGTTGTATTCGCGGCCGTCGCTCGCCGTTACGACCGCAATGCCGGCGTTCACGATCTGAGCGAGCTGCGCCTGCGCCTGCAACGGCTCGGCGCGACTCAGTCGGTCCAGGCCCTCGACGACGAGCACGGAGCCGGCGGGCACCTGGCCGTCCTCGACCGCGCGGAGGAACACACCGAGCGCGCCTTGCCGAACGTGGCGTTGATGGTAGGCCGACAACCCCTCATCCCGAAGTGACAGGGACGCATCAAGCTCCATCTCATGGTCGGCCGACCAGCGGGCAGCGTACTCGAGCTGGCGGTCTATGCTGCCGCCGGCCGCTTGTTTTGGGTCGCTGAACCGTAAATAGCTGTAAACTCTCGCTTTTGCTGCCACGCCCCACACTCCAGATGTCTCAAAAGAATTCACCGGCTCATTCTCCGGCACCGCGTATAGGTATGGTATCCCTCGGGTGCCCGAAGGCCCTCGTCGATTCCGAACAAATCATCACGCAGCTGCGCGCCGAAGGTTATGAAATCTCCGGCACCTACGACGGCGCCGACCTCGTCGTCGTCAACACCTGCGGCTTCATCGACGAAGCCGTGCAGGAAAGCCTCGACGCGATCGGCGAAGCGCTGACCGAGAACGGCAAGGTGATCGTCACCGGCTGCCTCGGCGCGAAGTCGAGCGCCAGCGGCTCGAACCTCATCGAGGAAGTCCACCCGAAGGTGCTCGCCGTCACCGGCCCGCACGCGGTGGGCGAAGTGATGCAGGCCGTGCATTCGCACCTGCCGAAGCCGCACGACCCGTTCGTCGATCTGGTGCCGGCCGCCGGCATCAAGCTCACGCCGCGCCACTACGCGTACCTGAAGATCTCCGAAGGCTGCAACCACCGCTGCACGTTCTGCATCATCCCGTCGATGCGCGGCGATCTGGTGTCGCGTCCGGTCGCCGAAGTGATGCTCGAGGCGGAGAACCTGTTCAAGTCGGGCGTGAAGGAACTGCTCGTGATCTCGCAGGACACGAGCGCCTACGGCGTCGACGTGAAGTACCGCACGGGCTTCTGGAACGGCAAGCCGATCAAGACGCGCATGACCGACCTGGTCGCCGCGCTCGGCGAACTCGCCGCGCAGTACGGCGCATGGGTGCGCCTGCACTACGTGTATCCGTATCCGAGCGTCGACGAAGTCATTCCGCTGATGGCCGAAGGTCCGTTCAAGGGGCACGTGTTGCCGTATCTCGACGTGCCGTTCCAGCACGCGCATCCGGAAGTGCTGAAGCGCATGAAGCGCCCGGCGAACGCGGAGAAGGTGCTCGAGCGCGTGCAGAAGTGGCGCGAGATCTGCCCGGACCTGACGATCCGCAGCACGTTCATCGCCGGCTTCCCCGGCGAGACGGAAGAGCAGTTCGAAACGCTGCTGGACTTCATCCGCGAGGCGGACCTCGATCGCGTCGGCTGCTTCGCGTATTCGCCGGTCGAAGGTGCGACCGCGAACGAACTGGACGGCGCGCTGCCGGACGAGGTTCGCGAGGAACGCCGCGCGCGCTTCATGGAAGTTGCCGAGGAAGTATCGGCGCAGCGCATGCAGCGCAAGGTCGGCAAGACGCTCAAGGTGCTGATCGACGAAGTCGGCGCGGAAGGCGGCATCGGCCGCACGGCGGCGGATGCGCCGGAGATCGACGGCGTCGTCTATGTCGAGCCGGCGACGAAGGCATCGAAGCGCTACAAGGTCGGCGATTTCGTGTCGGTGAAGATCACGGGCGCGGACGGTCACGATCTGTGGGGCGAGGTTTAAGCGATGGCGGCATTTGCGCAGATCCTCGCGCTCGGCGAGGCGATGATCGAGTTCAACCAGTCGCAGCCGGGCCGTCCGGAGTTCCTGCAGGGCTTCGGCGGCGACACGTCGAACTTCTGCATCGCCGCGGCGCGCCAGGGTGCATCGACGGGCTTCGTATCGGCGATCGGCGACGATACGTTCGGCCGCTTGCTGGCCGACATGTGGGCGGCGGAGCAGGTCGACACGACCTGCGTGCGAATCGACCGATCGGCACCGACCGGCGTGTACTTCGTCACGCACGGCGCTGACGGCCACCAGTTCGACTATCTGCGCGCGGGCTCCGCGGCGAGCCGCTACACGATCGCCGATCTGCCGCTCGATGCGCTGGCCGCGGCCAAGGCCGTGCACCTGTCGGGTATCAGCCTCGCCATCAGCACGGCGGCGTGCGACGCCGCGTTCGCGGCGATCGACCACGCGCGCAGCAACGGCGCGCAGGTCAGCTTCGACACGAACCTGCGCCTGAAGCTGTGGCCGCTGCCGCGTGCCCGCGCGGTGATGCGCGAAGCGCTGCGCCAGACGGACATCTGCCTGCCGAGCTGGGACGACGTCACGGCGCTCACGGGCGCGAACGATCGCGACGCGATCGTCGACGCGATGCTCGAGCACGGGCCGCGGGTCGTTGCGTTGAAGCTCGGCAAGGACGGCGCGTATGTCGCGACGCCGAACGAACGGCGTGTGGTGCCGGGCTTCGCGGTCGAGGCCGTCGATGCGACGGGCGCGGGCGACTGCTTCGGCGGCGCGTTTGTCGCGCGGATCGTCGCGGGCGACGATCCGTTCACGGCCGCACGGTATGCGAACGCGGCGGCGGCATTGTCGACGACGGGTTACGGCGCGGTCGCGCCGATCCCGCACCGCGATGCGGTCGAACGCCTGATGCAGGGCTGACGCGGATCACGCCCACCGGTTGCGCGACGCACGCATGCGAATACCCGGATGACGCGCGGCGTGCATATCGCGATGGGCGTGTCCGCATCGGCGCACGTTGTGCGCTCGTGGCGATCGATGTGATCGGCGGCGCACGGCGTAGCGCCGCGATTGTCGCGCGAATCTGAAGCAAGGGAGCAATACAAGGTGGGTCGATATTCGGAATGGCAACGGGCGCTGGTGATCGCCGGCGCGCTGGCGGCGGGCCTCGCGGTGCCGGGCGTGGTTGCGGCACAGGCGGCCGCGCCGGGCGCGCAGCAGGATGAGGCGGCACCCGCGCGGCCGCTGCGGCCGAATCCGGAATTCGCCCGCCTGCCGCGCTACGAGGGCACGCTCGGCGAGCGGCCGATCGTCGTGCATCTCGGACCGAAGACGGACGAGGAAGGCGTGCACGGCGAATATCAGTTCGCGGATACGGGCGAGGTGATCCTGCTCGCCGGCGATCGCGACGGCGACACGCTCGAAATCGAGGAATCGAACGACGGCACGAACATCACGGGCGTGTGGATCGGGCGCTTCGATTCGATGGGCGAGCTGAAGGCCGACCGGATGAACTCGGACGAGTCGGATCCGCAACCCGTCGTGCTCCGTCCGACGCCGGCCAAGCGCGCGGCGCTGCAGGTACGCGATGGCCGCGTGCGGGAAATCGAGACGGTCGGCGGCATGGTCAACCTGCGCACCGACGACTGAGCGCGCTGGCTTGGTGCATGCGGCGCGCATTGTACCGGGCCAACCGCGCCGATTTTGGCTAATCTAGCGACATCTTCCGCAACCGAACGGCCTTTTCCGGCCTCCTGCCATGACTGCCTCCACTCCGAAGCGCGCACTCCAGACCCGCATCGTTCAACCCGACGACGTCATTCCGGAAGGCTTCCGTTCGTTCGTGCCGCCGGTCGCGCGCGCGTCGACGGTCGTGTTTCCCGATCTCGCGACGATGCGCGCGCTGGTCTGGCACAACGACAACCAGTGGCGCTACGGGCTGCATGCAACGCCGACGTCGCTCGCGCTCGCGCAGCGGCTCGCCGACATCGAGGGCGGCACGCATGCGCTGCTGCAGCCGTCGGGCCTCGCGGCGATCATGAACGTGTACTTCGGCATCGTGAAAGCGGGCGACGACGTGCTGATCCCGCACAACATCTACGGGCCGAACGCCGATTTCGGCAACTGGCTCGCGAAGGATTTCGGCATCACCGCGCGCTTCTACGATCCGCTCGTCGGCGCCGGGATTGCCGACCTGATCCAGCCGAACACGCGGCTGATCTGGATCGAGGCGCCGGGCTCGGTGACGATGGAAGTGCCCGACACGCGCGCGATCACGACGGTCGCGCAGGCGCGCGGCATCGTCACCGCGATCGACAACACGTATTCGGCCGGGCTCGCGTTCAAGCCGTTCGAGCACGGCGTCGACATCTCGGTGCAGGCGCTGACCAAGTATCAATCGGGCGGCAGCGACGTGCTGATGGGTGCCACGATCACCGCGAACGCCGAGCTGCACGCGCAACTGAAGCTCGCGCGGATGCGCTGCGGAATCGGCGTGTCGGTCGACGATTGCTCGCTCGTGATGCGCAGCCTGCCGAGCATGCAGGTGCGCTTCGACGCGCACAGCAAGAGCGCGCTCGCGCTCGCGCAATGGCTGAAGGCGCGGCCGGAGATTGCGGCCGTGCTGCACCCGCAACTGCCGGACTGCCCGGGGCACGCATCGTTCGTGCGCGATTTCACCGGCGCGGGCGGGCTGTTCTCGGTGGTGTTCGACGCACGCTTCAGTGCCGAGAAAATCGACCGCTTCGTCGAGGCGCTCGACCTGTTCGCGATCGGCTGGAGCTGGGGCGGCGCGTGCAGCCTCGCGATGCCTTACGACGTGGCGTCGATGCGCACGGACTGGCCGCATCGCGGCACGCTGGTGCGCTTCTATATCGGTCTCGAAGACGAAGCCGACCTGCGCGCGGACATCGAGCGTGCATTGCAGGCCACGCTCGGCTGATTACCGGAACCGGGTAAAAAAACAAAACGCCGGCGCGATCCCATATCGCGCCGGCGTTTTTCTTTGGCGGCGTGCGTCGATCAGAGCAGCCGCAGCAGGCCGTCGAGGCCGACATGGTCGAACGCGACGGTGGCTGCATCGCGCACCACGGGCTTCGCGTGGAACGCGACCGACAGCCCGGCTTCGGCCATCATCTTCAGGTCGTTGGATCCGTCGCCCATCGCGATCGCGCGACTCGGTTCGATGCCGAGCGACGCGCACGTGTCGCGCAGCATGCGCGCCTTCACGTCCGCGTTGACGATCTCGCCGAGCACCTTGCCCGTCAGCTTGCCGTCGACGATCTCGAGCGTGTTCGCGTGCGCGTAGTCGAGACCGAGGCGCGCCTTCAGGCGCTCGGTGAAGAACGTGAAGCCGCCCGACACGAGCAGCGTCTTCAGGCCCGCGGCCTTCACGCCGGCGAGCATCGTCTCCGCGCCCGGCGACAGTTGCAGCCGTTCCTCGTACACGCGCTCGAGCGCCTGCGCGTCGAGCCCGGCGAGCAGCGCGACACGGCGCGTGAGGCTTTCGTTGAAGTCGCGGATCTCGCCGCGCATCGACGCTTCGGTGATCTCGGCAACCTGCGTTTTCAGTCCGCAGAAGTCGGCGATCTCGTCGATGCATTCGATCGTGATCAGCGTGGAATCCATGTCCATCACGACGAGACCGAAATCGTCGAGCGTGCGGCCGGCTTCGACGAAGCCGAAGTCGAGCGCATGCGTGCCGCAGTACGCGTCGATGTCGAGGCGCTGCGCGGGATTCGCGTTTTCGATGCGCAGCGCGTGATCGTCGGTCTGCACGATGCGGGTGCCGCGCGATAGCGCGAGCAGCGGTTTGTGATGCGCGTCCGACAGCGGCGCGAGACTCTGGATGACGAGGTTGTGGGTCATGGCGGAATGGTTGGAAGCGAATGAAACGCGTGCGCGGCCGGCATGTGGCCGCCTGCGAACGCGGGCCCCGTCCGGCGTCGGGCCGCTGCGTCGCGAACGCGCCATTGTAGCCGGTTGGTATCCAGTCGCGGCCGGAGGGTTGGCGCAGGCCCGGTGAGCGCTTTGGGCCGCCACGCTCAGCGTGATGCGCCGGACGCTGGCGCCGAGCGTGGTTCAGCATGATCCCAGTAAGGCGGATCGCCGAAGTGTTCGGCCAGGAACGCGATGAACGCGAGCGTTTTCAGCGGCACGTGCGCGCGGCTCGGATAGACGGCCCAGACCGCGACGTCGGTCGCGAACGGGTAGTCGTCGAGCACGGTGACGAGCGCGCCGCTCGCGAGCAGCGGGCCGACGTCCCAGGTCGACTTGATCGCGATCCCGAAGCCGTCGACGAGCGCTTCGCGGATCGCTTCGCCGTTGCTCGCGACGAGCCGGCCGCCAACCCGCACGGTGAGCGGGCCTTGCGGCGTGACGAACGACCAGTCGCGCTGGTCGCCGAGGATCACGCATTCATGTTGCGCCAGGTCGGCCGGATGGCGCGGCGTGCCGCGTTCGGCGAGATACGCGGGCGAGCAGCACAGCACGCGCTGGTTCGCGGCGAGCTTGCGCGCAACCAGCGTCGAATCCTTGAGCGCGCCGAGGCGGATCGCGACGTCGTAGCCGTCGTCGACGAGATCGACGATCTCGTCGGACAGCCGCAGGTCGAGCGATACGGACGGATAGCGGCGCAGGAATGCGGGAATCACGGGTGCGACGTGCTGCCGGCCGAACGACGACGACATCGACACCTTCAGCCGGCCATACGGCTCGCTGCGGCCATGGCCGACGGATGCGCGCGCGGCGTCGGCGGCCGACAGCAGCGCCTCGGCGCGCGCCATGAACACTTCGCCGTCCTGCGTGAGGCTGATGCGGCGCGTGGTGCGATGCAGCAAGCGTGCGCCGAGCTGGCGCTCCAGGTGCGCGATGCGCGCGCTGGCGACCGCGGCCGACACGCCGTACTCGCGTCCGGCCGCGGTCACGTTCGCGAGCAGCGCAGCACGGACGAACAGGCCGACGTCGAGCAGGTCGAGCGGCTTGTCGGGGGCCGGAATCGGATCGGAGGCCATTATTCTGAAATTCCTGAAAATGTTTCAGGAAATATAGCGGTTTTCTCGAAGGATCGAGCGACCTACGATGGCATGCCTGGGGCCGCGCCGCGGCCCGCCCGATTTCCCTGAACCCTGAAGGAGTGTCGAAATGAAAGCCGTCGGACTGACCCGTTACCTGCCGATCGACGACCCGCAAGCATTGCTCGACGTGGATCTGCCGCAACCGGAGCCGGGCCCGCGCGACCTGCTCGTGAAGGTCGAGGCGATTTCCGTGAATCCGGTCGACACCAAGGTGCGCGCGCCGAAGCCGCAGGTCGAGGAGACCCCGCGCGTGCTCGGCTGGGATGCGGCCGGCACGGTCGTCGCGGTCGGCGCCGAGGTCACGCTGTTCCGGCCGGGCGACGAAGTGTTCTATGCGGGCAGCATCACGCGGCCCGGCGCGAACAGCGAATTTCACGCGGTCGATGAACGGATCGCCGCGCACAAGCCGCGCACGCTCGATTTCGCGGCGTCCGCCGCGTTGCCGCTCACCGCGTTGACCGCGTGGGAGGCGCTGTTCGACCGGCTGCGCGTGTCGCCGCAGGGCGCGGACGCGGGCAAGTCGGTGCTGATCATCGGCGGTGCGGGCGGGGTCGGGTCGATCGCGATCCAGCTGGCGAAGACGCTCGGCAAGCTGCGCGTGATCGCGACCGCGTCGCGGCCGGCGTCGGCCGACTGGGTGCGCGCGCTCGGCGCGGACGACGTGGTCGACCATTTCGGCGACCTGCCCGCGCAACTGCGTGACGTTGGCCATCCGAACGTCGACTACGTGCTGATCTTCAACGACACGGACCGCCATTTCCCTGCCGCGGCGCACGTCATCCGGCCGCAGGGCGGCATTTGCACGATCGTCGAGAACGACAAGCCTATCCCGGTCGAGCAACTGAAGGCGAAGAGCGCCGCGTTTCACTGGGAATTCATGTTCACGCGCGCGATGTTCGAGACGCCGGACATGATCGAGCAGCACAAGATCCTGAGCGAGGTCGCGCGGCTCGTCGACGGCGGCACGCTGCGCACGACGCTTGGCGAACAGCTCGGCACGATCAACGCCGCGAACGTGCGGCGCGCGCACCAGCTGCTCGAGGCCGGGCGCGCGATCGGCAAGCTGGTGCTGAGCGGCTTCTGAGTGCCGCCGGGCCCGCCGAGGAGGCATCCGCAAGGGGGCTTCCTTCGGGGCGAAAAGCTGGGGCGGCCCGGCGGTTTCTCGAGAGCCGGCGTCGCGCGTACGGGATGCCGCGTCGCGAACGCAAGCGGGGTAACACCCGATGCGTTTGCGGCGCATGACATGCCGCTTGGCGGTAGACTGGCAGCGCATCATGCATCGAAAACCGCGCGGCACGCGCGTGCCGCCGCATTACAAGGAGGTCAGCATGAGCCAACGCAGCTTGTCAGTTGCCGCATCGTGGTCGGCCGTGTTCGTGGCGGCGTGCGTCAGCGCGAGCGTATTCGCGGCGCCGCCGGTCAAGGGCAGCCTGAAGGGCGGCGGGACAGGGCAGCTCGAATACACCGTCAAGGTCGATTCGAAGACCTTCGGCAATACGCAGGAGACCCGCAAGATCCGCTCGGGCGAAACGGACGACTTCAACTGGAAGTCGGTGCCGCCGAGCGGCGCGGTCGCGATGCCGAACGGCTGCCCGAACGCCGACAACCTGCCGCGCGACGCGAACGGCGCGATGGTGCGCCAGACCCAGGTGCGGCTCGCACCGTCGGTCGACGCGAAGGGGATGGCGAACGTGCAATTGAGCTTCCAGGCGGCCGCACCGAAGGGCACGCGCAACGTGAGCGCGGCCGGCAAGTCGTTGCAGTGCCCGGACGTGGTGTCGGTGAGCCAGGTCAAGTGGGTGTCGATTTCGACCAATGGCGGCTCGAAGTCGGTCACGATGAGCGACGGCACGAAGGTGACGGTGTCGATCAAGCACTGAGCCGGGCGTGCTGGCCGGCGAGGCGTCCGGTGCGCGTGCAACCAGTCTCGAGTGCATCCGGGCGATCCGGACAAGGCCGCGCGTGACGGTTTCGTGGCGCGCGGCTGCGGCTTTTTCGTCGTTCGATGCGGGTCTGCGTCATGGCGGGCGTGCGTCGGTCGCACGGCGCTGTCCGGCGACTGACGTGACGTCATGGGGATGTCACGTTATCCTCGCCGGCATCTTTCCTTTTCTCCGAACGACATCCCGATGAAACCCTGCATGCGCGTGCTGCTATCGGCCGCTGCATTCGTCGCCGCTCACGCACAGGCGGCCGACGATTGCAGCTTCGTGAAAAAAGTCGGGCTGCCGTCGCGGCAGCAGGCCGCCGTCGTGTCGAGCGGCGCGCTCGAACCGTGCTCGACCGGCAGCTATGCGGTACGCGTGTATTCGACCGCGCATGCCGCGCCGGGCTTCGATACGGACGACTACGTGACGGGTGTGCTGCATGCGCGCGACGGCACCGTCGCCGATGCGTTTACGGCCGACCTCGGTGCGCGGGCGCCGCAGGCGCTCGTCGTCACGACACGCTCGGCCGGCAGCGGCGGGTATGTCGGTGCGCAGGCCTATGTGACGACGCCGCGCGCGGTGCGGCTCGTCGCGTCGGTCGACGGGCTGCCGCCCGATGCCGATGTCACGGCCGCGTTGCGCCAGTCCATCGGCAAACGCCGCGCCGCCCACTGACCGCACACGGCGAGGGCGCTGCGTACGCGGCGCCCTCGCGCGTCAGGACGCGTCAATGCGCGCGCTCTTCCAGCCGCGATGCAAGAAAGCGGTGATCGGGCGAGAACAGGCGGCGATACGTCATCAGCACCGCACCGACGGTGCCGAGCGCGGACGCCGCGGCGATCAGGAACATGATCACGATCTGGTAGCGCACGGCCTGCAGCGGCGACTGGCCGGCCAGCACCTGGCCGGTCATCATGCCCGGCAGGCTCACGACGCCGACCACGGCCATCTGGTTCAATGTCGGCAGCATGCCCGCGCGCACGGCCTGGCGCGCGGCGCCCTGCGCGGCTTCCCAGCGCGTCGCGCCGAGTGCGAGCGCGGTCTCGACGCGGTCGCGCCGCGCGGTCAGTTCCTCCATCATCCGTTCGACGCCGAGCGACACGCCGGTGAGCGTATTGCCGAGGATCATCCCGAGGATCGGAATCGCATATTGCGGCGCATACCACGGATGAATGCGGATCACGACGAACAGGCCGACCGCCGCGACGAACCAGCTGCTGACCCAGATCGACGCGATGCTGTCGACGCGCTGACCGCGGTACGCATGCTTGCCGCGTCCTGCGCCGGCGAAGCCGGCGATCAGCGTCATCAACGCGGTGAGCGGCAACACGACGGTCCACTTCGGATGGCCGAATACCCAGCCGAGCACGTAGCCGATCGCGAGCAGTTGCACGACGGTGCGCACGGCGGCGAGCGCGAGCTTGCGTCCGAGGCCGAGCGACAGCGCGGCCGAGATCGCGCCGTTGACCGCGACGAGCGTGGCGGCGATGCCGACGTCGACGAGACTGAGATCCTGCAGCGCCGGGCTCATTGCGCCGCCTCCGACGGGTGCGCGGCGTGCAGCACGCCGGCCTGCATCACGACGCGCATCGTGCCGATCCGTGCCGCCTGCGCGGGATCGTGCGAGATCCACATATACGCGCGCGCGTCGGGCGCCGCGTCGTACCAGGCGCCGACGAGCGCTTCGATGGCACGCGCCGAATCCGGGTCGAGCGCGGACGTCGGCTCGTCGAGCAACAGCACGTCGGGATCGAGCTGCAGCACGCGCAGCAGCGCGGCAATCTGCGCTTCACCGCCCGACAGTTCGCTCGCGCGCTTGTCGAGAAAATCGGCGCCGCGGCCGGCGCGCGCCGCGAGCGCCTCGGCGCGTGCGCGATCGAACGTCACGTCGCGATAGATCGCGAGTGAATACGGATAGCGCAATTGCGCTTCGACGGTGCCGTCCATCTGCGCGGGCCGCTGGCGCACGTACGCGACGCTGCGCCGGTAGCGCGGAATCGCGCCGCGCCTGATCCGTGCGCCGCGCCACAGGACGTGGCCACCGTCGAGCGGATCGAGCAATGCGAGCGCGCGCAGCAGCACGCTCTTGCCGGAACCCGACGGTCCCGTGATAGCAATCCGCGATCCCGCCGCGAGGCTGAAATCGGTCGGCGCCAGCAGGGTCTTGCCGCTGCTGGCGTCGCGGCGCGTGATGTGCTGCGCGTCGATGAGACCGGTGGGGGCTGTCATGTCACAAATGAAAAAAAGCGTTAATGGCGTCGAAGCGTTGTTGCAGCGTGCGTCATAATACCGATTGAAAAGCCGCCGGTGTCGTGCTTCGCCACTCACGCAAGTGGCCCGACATGGCGCGCAAACTCTAGAGAACAACAACGGAACCGCCATGACGCTAATCCGAGCCATCGGCAAATCGGCTGCATGGATCGTCGGTATCGTCGCTGTCATCATCGCGGCAGCCGGCATCTTCATCTTCACGTTCGACTGGAACCGCGCGAGGCCGTGGGTCAACGAACATGTGAGTACCGCACTCGGCCGCCCGTTTGCAATCAACGGCGATCTCAAGGTCGGCTGGCGTCGCCCGCAAGGCGAAACCGGCTGGCGCGCGTGGGTGCCCTGGCCGAGCTTCTCGGCCACGCAGCTCGAGATCGGCAACCCCGACTGGGCGAAGGGTCCCAAATTCGTCACGCTCGACGCCGCACACTTCGATCTCGCGATTCTTCCGCTTCTCGCGCACCAGATCGTCATTCCGTCGATCGACGTCGTCAATCCCGCGGTCGATCTCGAGCGACTCGCCGACGGCCGCAACACGTGGACCTTCCAGTTCCAGCAATCGGGGCAGCCGTCGCCGTGGAAGGTGCGGCTCGACAGCTTCGGGTTCGCGAACGGCACCGTCGTCTATCGCGATGCGATCACCAAGGCCGATCTCACGATCGGGATCGATACGCTCGGCCAGCCGATTCCGCTCGGCGACGTGATGAAGGAGCAGGAACAGACGTCGCGAGCGGCGTCGGCCCAGCGCGTCGGCAAGCGCGGTGCCGCGCAACTGAGCGCGAAGGCGACCGCGGAGGCCGCGTCGGGTTCATCTGCTGCCGCTCCGGCGACGCCGGTTTCCGCCGCATCGACGGCTGTGCCCGTCTCGGGTGCACGTGGTGCAAGCGGCGCGAACGGTGCGAGCGGCGCCGCGGTGCCCGCGAAGCCGTCCGGCCCGACCTATGCGTTCGGGCTCAAGGTCGACGGCCGCTACAAGAACGTGCCGATCAGCGGCACCGGCAAGGTGGGCGGCGTGCTGGCGATCGAGAATGCAACGCAACCGTTCCCGCTGCAGGCCGACGTGAAGGCCGGCGACACGCGGCTCGCGATCGTCGGCACGCTGACCGATCCGATGCATCTGGCGGCGATCGACCTGCGGCTGTGGCTGCAGGGCACGTCGATGTCGCATCTCTACCAGCTCACCGGCATCACGCTGCCCGACACGCCGCCGTATGCGACAGAAGGGCGCCTGATCGGCAACTTCAAGCAGCATGCGAGCACGTTCCGCTACGAGAACTTCAATGGCCGCGTGGGCGGCAGCGATCTCGGCGGCACGCTCACCTGGGCACAGCGCGAGCCGCGGCCGAAGCTGTCCGGCGAACTCGTGTCGAACCTGCTGCAGTTCTCCGACCTCGCGCCGGTGATCGGCGCCGACACGGCCAAGAGCAAGGCCAAGCGCGGCGATACGACGCGCCAGCCGCCGGACCGCGTGCTGCCGGTCGAGACGTTCCGCACCGAGCGCTGGAGCGCGATCGACGCGGACGTGAAGTTCACCGGCCGCAAGCTGATCAAGAGCGCGAAACTGCCGATCACCGACCTGTACACCCACATCCTGCTGCAGGACGGCGTGCTGTCGCTCGAGCCGCTGCAGTTCGGCGTCGCGGGCGGCACGCTCGCGACGAACGCGCATCTCGACGGCAGCCGCACGCCGCTGAAGGCGCGCTTCACGCTGACGGCACGTCACCTGAAGCTCAAGCAGCTGTTCCCGACGCAGAAGGTGATGCAGTCAGCGTTCGGCGAGGTCAACGGCGACGCGTCGCTGTCGGCGACCGGCAATTCGCCGGCCGCGCTCGCGGCGACCTCGACCGGCGAAGTGAAGGCGCTCGTCACGAACGGCCGCATCAGCCTCCTGCTGATGGAGGCGGCGGGCCTGAACGTCGCGAACGTCGTGTACGAGAAGCTGTTCGGCACCCGCGACGTGAACATCAATTGCGCGGCGATCGATTTCGTCGCGACCGACGGCGTGCTCGATCCGAAGGTGTTCGCGCTCGATACGGACGACGCGCTGATCAACGTCGACGGCCCGATCAACCTGCGCGACGAGTCGCTCGACCTGAAGATCCATCCGCACACGAAGGGGTTCCGGATCTTCTCGCTGCGCTCGCCGCTGTACGCGAAGGGCACCTTCAAGAACCCGAAGGTCGGCGTCGATGCGGGGGCGCTCGCGCTGCGCGCCGGCGCGATGGTCGGGCTCGGGTTGATCAATCCGTTCGCGGCGCTGATCCCGTTGATCGCACCGAGCAACAACCGCGACGTGCCCTGTTCGGAGCTGTTCGGGCAGATGAAGGCCACGGCGGCGGCGAAGGCCGGCAAGTGACAGGCCCGGAGGCGGGCCCGCGCCTTGCGCAGCGGCTCGGCCGGCGGGGCCGGAACAGTGCGGTCGGCAGTTTCTCCGACACCTGCTAAAATACACGGTTTTCCGTCGATTTCTCTCTTACGGGACCTGCCGTGCTTTCTACTGCCAACATCACGATGCAATTCGGGCCGAAGCCCTTGTTCGAGAATATCTCGGTCAAATTCGGCGAGGGCAACCGCTATGGTCTGATCGGCGCGAACGGCTGTGGCAAGTCGACCTTCATGAAGATCCTCGGCGGCGACCTCGAGCCGAGCGCCGGCAACGTCGCGCTGGAGCCGAACGTGCGTCTCGGCAAGCTGCGCCAGGACCAGTTCGCGTATGAAGACGTGCGCGTGCTCGACGTCGTGATGATGGGCCACACCGAAATGTGGGCCGCGATGACCGAGCGCGACGCGATCTACGCGAACCCGGAAGCCACCGACGACGACTACATGCACGCGGCCGAGCTCGAAGGCAAGTTCGCCGAATACGGCGGCTACGACGCCGAAGCGCGCGCGGGCGCGCTGCTGCTCGGCATCGGCATCGAGGAGAAGTTCCACACCGGCACGATGGCCGACGTCGCGCCGGGCTGGAAGCTGCGCGTGCTGCTGGCACAGGCGCTGTTCTCGAAGCCGGACGTGCTGCTGCTCGACGAACCGACCAACAACCTCGACATCAACTCGATCCGTTGGCTCGAGCACACGCTCAACGAGTACAACTCGACGATGATCATCATCTCGCACGATCGTCACTTCCTGAACGCGGTGTGCACGCACATGGCCGACATGGACTTCGGCACGCTGAAGGTCTGGCCGGGCAACTACGACGACTACATGCTCGCATCGGCACAGGCGCGCGAGCGCCAGGCCGCGGCGAACACGCGCGCGAAGGAACGCGTGGCCGAGCTGCAGGACTTCGTGCGCCGCTTCTCGGCGAACAAGTCGAAGGCCCGCCAGGCGACGAGCCGCGCGAAGCAGATCGACAAGATCAAGATCGAGGAATTCAAGCCGTCGTCGCGTCAGAACCCGTTCATCCGCTTCGAGTTCGAGAAGAAGCTGCACAACGTGGCGGTCGTTGCCGAAGAGATCACGAAGAAGTACGAGCGCACGATCTTCCAGAACTTCAACCTGTCGGTGCAGCCGGGCGAGCGCATCGCGATCATCGGCGAGAACGGCGCGGGCAAGACGACGCTGCTGCGTTCGCTGCTCGGCGCGCTCGAACTCGAGCACGGCACGGTGAAGTGGTCCGAGAACGCGAATGTCGGCTACATGCCGCAGGACACGTACGAGGAGTTCCCGAACGACATCACGCTGATGGACTGGATCGACCAGTACCGCAAGGATGGTGACGACGAAACGATGGTGCGCGGCACGCTGGGCCGCCTGCTGTTCTCGTCGGACGACATCAAGAAGTCGGTGAAGGTGCTGTCGGGCGGCGAGAAGGGCCGCATGATCTGGGGCAAGCTGATGCTCGGCCGCCACAACGTGCTGTTGATGGACGAGCCGACCAACCACATGGACATGGAGTCGATCGAGTCGCTGCAGATCGCGCTCGAGCAGTTCGAGGGCACGCTGATCTTCGTGTCGCACGACCGCGAGTTCGTGAGCGGGCTGGCGAACCGGATCATCGAAGTGCGCACGGACGGCACGCTGTTCGACTTCGGCGGGAATTACGAAGAGTTCCTGACGAGCCAGGGGCAGGAGTAATTGCCCGGGCAGTCTACGCCCGACCGGATGTACCGGAAGCCCGCCAGGTGGAAGCCTGGCGGGCTTTTTCGTATCCGCTCGGGCGTCCGCCGTTGCCGGACGCGTGTGCGGCGCGCACCGGGGGGCGCTCGAACCACGGCGACGGACATTCGCTCGCCGAGGACGTCGCTATCGATCGCGTCGCCGGCCAGGCAACGCCGCGGCACTGCATCAGCGCGGCCGATACGCCGGCAGCAGCGGAAATCGGCAGATGCGCGTCACGCGATCGTCGTCGTGAGTCGTGGGTGCAGTGGATGCAATCGAGCGCTCAGCGCCGCCGGAAACGATCGCAAGACGGCCCGGCCATACCATCGGTACGCCCCCGGATTCCCCGTCAAGCATGGTCAAATTCGCGCCGATATCACGATGCCTGACGTTTCGTGCCGCTGTTGACACGGTCATCGATCGATTGAGTATGCTTTGATTCGAATCGCGGTACTCACGCAGTCACGAGTCACGACAAGGAGGCTTCACATGAAGGCACGTCAATACCGCGCGGCCGTTGCCGGCGCGCTGATTGGATTGCTCGCCCCATTTTCGGTGGCCCATGCGCAGCTGGGCGACGTACTGAAGCAGGTTGGTGGAGGCGACTCGGGCGGCAGCGCGGGCGGCGCGCTGGGCAATCTCGGCGGCCTCGGCAGCGCACTGACGGGCGGCGGCGGTGCGTCGTCGCTGATGTCGGGCAGTACCGGCAACGTGGCCGGCCTGCTGCAGTTCTGCATCCAGAACAACTATCTCGGCGGCGCGTCCGGCAGCGCAGCGTCGGTGAAGGACGCGCTGATGGGCAAGCTCGGCGGCAACGCGTCGTCCGACAGCGGCTATACGAGCGGCGCGAGCGGAATTCTCGACGCCGGCAATGGCAGCAAGCTCGACCTGAGCGGCGGCGGGCTGAAGCAGCAGGTCACCAGGCAGATCTGCGACAAGGTGCTGGCGCAAGGGAAGTCGCTGCTGTAAGCCGACGTCGCGTACCGTTCGCGCACGTCGAGTCCGTGCGCGAACGGCAAAAAGGCGGGTGCGGCGGCGGCAGAGGCAGGCGGTCGCCATCGCCGGCGGTAACGTTCCGTTGCCGTCAGCCCGAAAAGTCCGTCACGACCGTCACCCCGGCGCCCTCGAACCGATTCATGTTCATCAGCGCGTCGATCGACTGGCCGAGACGGATTTCCTTGCCGATCAGCCGGTTCGGCGCGAGTGTGCCGGCATGCACCATGTCGAGCATCGCGTCGTAACGATGTGCCTGCATCCCGTGGCTGCCGAGAATCTCCAGCTCGTGCGCGATGACCTTGCTCATCGGCACGGCCGGCGTCGCATGTTCGCCGAGCATCAGGCCGACCTGCACATGCTTGCCGCGGCGGCGCAGATTGCTGATCGAGTTGAAGCAGGTGGTTGGATGGCCAAGCGCATCGAGCGACACGTGTGCGCCGCCGCGTGTGATTTCCTTCACCGCATCGACGACGTCGGCGACTTGTGACGCGTTGACGGTCGCCGCCGCGCCGATCGATCGCGCGAGCGCGAGCGCCTCGTCCGAAATGTCGATCGCGACGACGTTCGCGCCGATCGCCTTCGCGATCATGATCGCCGACAAACCGACGCCGCCGCAGCCGTGCACGGCGACCCACTGGCCGGCCGACGTGCGACCCTGGTCGACCACCGCGCGAAATGACGTCACGAAGCGGCATCCGAGGCTCGCCGCGGTCGGGAAATCAAGCGCATCGGGCAGTCGCACGAGATTCAGGTCCGCGTGATGGATGCCGACGTATTGGGCGAACGAGCCCCAGTGGGTGAAGCCGGGCTGAAACTGTTGCTCGCATACCTGCTGGTTGCCGGAGTGGCATTCCGGACAGTGGCCGCAGCCGCCGACGAACGGCACCGTGACGCGATCGCCCGCCTTCCACCGCGTGACCGCCGCGCCCGTCGCGACCACGAAGCCTGCAAGTTCGTGGCCCGGCACATGCGGCAGCACGATGTCCGGATCGTGCCCCATCCAGCCGTGCCAGTCGCTGCGGCACACGCCGGTTGCCTTCACTTCGATCACGACGCCGTCGGGTGCCGGCGTCGGATCGTCGACGTTCATCAACCGCGGGGCGGCGCCGAATGCCTCATAGACGACTGCTTTCATTATCTCTTCCTGTATCGAATGGTTCTTTCAATATAGCGCGGCAGAATTGGATTTATCTTGCGTTTTGCGGTTGAGGTGCGGATGTTTTCGCGCTAGCCTTTCGACCATCGCACGATTGCCGCAAGGAGCTTTCATGGAACAACTGGACAGGATCGATCGCGGCATGCTGGACATGCTCCAGCAGGACGGACGGGTGTCGAACGCGCGACTCGCCGAAGCGTTCTCGCTAAGCGAGACGTCCTGCTGGCGCCGGCTCAGGCGGCTGGAGGAAGCGGGGTTGATCGCGGGCTATCACGCGCGGCTCGACCGCAGAAGGCTCGGGTTCGGCGTGATGGCGTTCGTGCAGATTGTTTGCACGCAGCACAGCGAGGCGGTGACGGCCGAGTTCGAGCGCCTGATCCAGGCAAGCCCCAACGTGCTGGCGTGCGACAACACGACCGGCGAGGCGGATTTCCTGCTGCAGGTGGTGGCAGCCGATCTTGACGACTACAGTCACTTCGTCGAAAGGGTGCTGCGCAAACTGCCGGGCGTGCTGAGCATCCGCTCGAACCTGTCGCTGCGGCAGTTGAAGTCGACGCAGCGGCTGCCGATAGCGTGACGGTGCGCACCGGCGCTTGCGCTGGCACTCGCGCGAGCGGTCAATCCGCCAGCCGCTTGTCGGCGAGCGCCTTGCAGCAGTCTTCGTACACCCATTGCACGAGTTTCGCCCGATAGTCGAGGTCGTCCGTATCGACGATTTCCTCGACCGCGTCGCGCGCCCATGATGCGTCGACGAACCCCGCGTGCCGCTTCGCGATGTCCTGCGCGAGCGCGGCCAGCTTCGCGACCGTGAGCCAGTCGGCCTGCCGGTGATGGCGATCCAGCCAGCGGTGCGCGGCCTGCACCTGAAACGAGGCGTCCGGCCAGGATTCGTTGAGGTAAAACGCGCCGAGATTGCCGCAGGTCAGCCAGCACAGCAGTTCCAGGCGATCTTGCGAGCCGAGGGTATGGGATGCGTCGGTCATGGCAGTGCTCACGAAAGGCATCGATTCCGGGTGGCGCGGACTGCAGCGGCCGGTGCCGATACTAAAAACATAGCACGATGCGGACCACGCGGTGCGCCGGCGTCGCGCGGATGCCGCAGCCGCGGAAAATCGGCCGGCGGGCCGCCATGCCGACGGCGTTCGTTGGGTCCGTCCGGCGGCTCTTGCGGTGTCGTTCGACGTCGTCGCCGTACCGTGCCACTCTCGTTAGAATGGCCGTTTTCCGGGAGACAGGAAGCGATGAAAACCTACGACCAGTTCTACATCGACGGCGCATGGCGCAAGCCGGCCGGAACGGGCACGATCGACGTGATCGACTCCGGCACCGAGGCCGTGATCGGCCGGATTCCGGAGGGCGTGGCGTCGGACGCGCAGGACGCGATCCGGGCGGCGCGTGCGGCATTCGACGCGTGGGCCGCGACGCCGGCCGCGACGCGCGCGGGCTATCTGCGCAAGATCGTCGAGCGTCTGCAGGCGCGCAGCGAGGAACTCGCGCAATCGATCACCGGCGAAGTCGGGATGCCGATCAAGCTGTCGCGCGCGATCCAGGTCGGCGGCCCGATCTACAACTGGAAGGCGTACGCGAAGCTCGCCGAGTCGTTCGAATTCGAGGCGACGGTCGGCAATTCGCTGGTGGTGCGCGAGCCGGTCGGCGTCGTCGCGGCGATCACGCCGTGGAACTATCCGCTCAATCAGATCACGCTGAAGGTCGCGCCGGCGCTTGCGGCCGGCTGCACGGTCGTCCTGAAGCCGTCCGAAGTCGCGCCGCTCAACGCGTTCATGCTTGCCGAGGCGATTCACGAAGCAGGCCTGCCGCCGGGCGTGTTCAACCTCGTGTGCGGTTACGGCCCGGTTGTCGGCGAAGTGCTGGCCACCGATCCGGACGTCGACATGGTGTCGTTCACCGGTTCGACCCGCGCGGGCAAGCGCGTGGCCGAACTCGCGGCCTCGGGCGTGAAGCGTGTCGCGCTCGAACTGGGCGGCAAGTCGGCGTCGGTGATCCTCGACGATGCCGACTTCGCGGCGGCGGTGAAGGGCACGGTCAACGCGTGCTACCTGAACGCGGGCCAGACCTGCTCGGCGCACACGCGGATGCTGGTGCCGCAGGCGCGCTACGACGAGGCGCGCGCGATCGCGAAGGCGGCGGCCGAAGCGTATGTCGCGGGCGATCCGCGCCAGGAAACGACGCGTCTCGGCGCGCTCGCGTCCGCCGTGCAGCAGCAGCGGGTGCAGGCGTACATCCAGCGCGGCATCGACGACGGCGCGGAACTCGTGACGGGCGGCACGGGCCTGCCGGAAGGGCTCGCGAAGGGCTTCTTCGTGAAGCCGACGGTGTTCGGCCGCGTCGATCCGAAATCGGCGATCGCGCAGGAAGAAATCTTCGGGCCGGTGCTGTCGATCATCACGTATCGCGACGAAGACGAGGCGGTGCGGATCGCGAACGATTCGCCGTACGGGCTCGGCGGCGCGGTATGGGCGGGCAGCGACGAACGCGCGATGCGCGTCGCGCGCCGCATCCGCACGGGGCAGGTCGACATCAACGGCGGCACGTGGAACGGCGCCGCGCCGTTCGGCGGCTACAAGCAGTCGGGGCACGGCCGCGAGAACGGTGTATACGGGCTCGAAGAATATCTCGAGTACAAGTCGATGCAGCTCAAGCCCGCGAACCAGGGCTGAGCGCTTCACCCCGCACGACCTGAAACGGCACGCTCGCGTGCCGTTTTTTTATTGACGGCCGTCAAGGTGCGCGCCGGTGGATCGTCGATCATCGCGGTTCCGATTTCCGATGTTTCGACGAGGTTCCAGATGACCGCACGCACTTCCTTCCCGCCGCTCACGATTCGCGGCCGCACGTTGCTGCCCGTGGTGCAGGGCGGCATGGGCGTCGGCATTTCCGCGCACCGCCTTGCGGGCAGCGTCGCGCGCGAAGGCGCGCTCGGCACGATCGCCAGCATCGATCTGCGCCACCACCATGCGGACCTGCTCGCGCGCTGCCGCGCGAATCCCGACCGTGCGACGCTCGAGGCCGCGAACCTCGACGCGCTCGCGCGCGAAATTCGTCTCGCGAAGACCTACAGCGAAGGACGCGGGATGATCGCGGTCAACGTGATGAAGGCGGTGAGCGCGCATGCGGACTATGTGCGCGTCGCGTGCGACGAGGGCGCGCACGCGATCGTGATGGGGGCCGGCCTGCCGCTCGATCTGCCCGACCTCACGCAGGGCCACGACATCGCGCTGATCCCGATCCTGTCGGACAGCCGCGGCATCGCGCTGGTGCTGAAGAAGTGGATGAAGAAGGGGCGTCTGCCCGATGCAATCGTGATCGAGCATCCCGCGCATGCGGGCGGTCACCTCGGCGTCACGCAGATCGACGACATGCATGATGCGCGCTTCGATTTCGCGCGCGTGCTCGACGAGACCGCGCAGGTGATGGCGTCGCTCGGCCTCGCGCGCGACACGATTCCGTTGATCGTCGCGGGCGGCATCAACAGCCACGACACGCTGCGCGCGGCACTCGCGGCCGGCGCGAACGGCGTGCAGGTCGGCACGCCGTTCGCGGTGACGGAAGAGGGGGACGCCCATCCGAACTTCAAGCGCGTGCTGGCCGACGCGCTGCCCGACGACATCGTCGAATTCGTCAGCGTGACGGGGCTGCCCGCGCGCGCGGTGAAAACACCCTGGCTCGATCGCTACCTGCGCAACGAAACGCGCATTCGCAACAAGCTCGGTGCGTTCCGGCAGCGCTGCCCGACCGCGCTCGAATGCCTGAGCGTGTGCGGGCTGCGCGACGGCATCGAGAAGTTCGGCCACTTCTGCATCGACACGCGGCTCGCGGCGGCCTTGCGCGGCGACGTCGCGAACGGGCTGTTCTTTCGCGGCCGCGAGGCGCTGCCGTTCGGCAACGCGATCCGCAGCGTGCGCGATCTGCTCGACCTGCTGCTGACGGGCCATGCCACGGAGAATGCGACAAACCGCCCGATGTTTACGCTGGCTTGACGGATATCAAAATGGCGCAAAGACCCTACAGAGAGAATGGAATTCATTCTTCAAGGGTCCGCACCATGCATAAAACGATTCGAACCTGTGTCACTGCTGCCGCCGTCGCGGCGAGCCTCGTCGCGATGCCTGTGCTGTCGCACGCGGCGTCGCCGGGCGACGGGATCAACCAGGGTGACGTCCTGGTCCGGTTGCGCGCGATCAGCATCCAGCCGAACGAGCGCGCGAGCGATACGCTCGGCGCGATCAATACCGGCGTGAACAACGCGATCGTGCCGGAGCTGGACTTCACCTACATGATTCGCGATTACCTGGGCGTGGAGCTGATCCTCGCCACGTCGCGGCACCAGATGACGTCGAGCCTCGGCAATCTCGGCGGCGTGGGCGTGCTGCCGCCGACACTGTTGCTGCAGTATCACTTCAACCACGCGGGCAAGGTGCGGCCGTACGTCGGCGCGGGCCTGAACTACACGTACTTCTACAACAACGGGCTCAACGTCGGCGGACAGGGCGTGTCGATCAACAAGAGCAGTTTCGGGCCGGCGCTGCAGTTCGGCGTCGACGTGCAGGTCACGAAGAAGGTGTTCATGAACGTCGACGTGAAGAAGATCTGGATGAGCACCGATGCGACGCTCGGCGACAAGGGCATCGGTACGCTGCACATCGATCCGTTGATCGTCGGCGTGGGCGTCGGGATGAAATTCTAGACGCCACGCACGTCGCTACGCGCGCGCGAAAAAGAACAGAGTTGGGGTTGGCGGCATGGCAGTCGGCATGCCGCTCTTTTTTTGTGCGGCATGCGTGGCCGGCGGGGCGGGGGCCGGGTGCGGCCCGTCGGCGGGCGGCCCGTGAGCGGGGCCGGGGCAGCGGCGCCCGGTCGGGCGCATCGCGTCGGCATGCGCCGACGCGGGACGGCTTACAGCTTGTCGTACTGGAAGCGCATCGCGGTGCCGTCGCGCGTGATGCGTTCCCACACCGCACGCTTTTCGTCGTCGCTCAGGAACACCCAGTTCGACACTTCGGCGGCCGTGCGGCCACAGCCCTTGCAGACTTCGTCGAAGAGGGTCGAGCACACCCCGATGCAGGGGCTGTCGGGCAGGTCGTGGAGATTGGAGGCCATCGGAAGGGTTCGCGCAGTGAAATCGTCAGGGCGTCATTTTAATGCATCGGTGCCGGTCGGTCGGCCGGCGGGCGTCATCGCCATACGGTACGGCTGCCGGATCGCCGCCGCTTTCTTTTCCTGATGGACAGCCGCCGATTACCCGATAGAATTCCCCCCGGGCACCTCGCCGTGCGGGCCGCCTGGCGCGGCTCGCAGCGAGAATTTGTTCCGTTTGCGCGACACCGGCATGATTTTTTTGTGACGGCGCGCGAATGATGGTAGTTTTCGGGGTTTTCGAGGGGCGGCGTGCCAGAATGCGCCGCCATGACGAGGCAGACGACAGCCGGACACGCGGTCCGGCCGGAAGGGGAACGGGATGAAAGCAAAGGTAGTGGGCCGGTTCGCAGCGCTCGCGCTGTGCGTGGGTGCGTCGGCGGCGGCGGCGAAGGATACGCAGCTCAATGTCTATAACTGGTCGGACTACATTGCGAAGGACACGATCCCGAACTTCGAGAAGCAGACGGGCGTCAAGGTCCGCTACGACAACTACGACAGCGACGACACGCTGCAGGCGAAGCTGCTGACGGGCAGCTCGGGCTACGACATCGTCGTGCCGACCAGCAACTACGCGGGCAAGCAGATCGCCGCCGGCATCTTCACGCCGCTCGACAAGTCGAAGCTGCCGAACCTCAAGTACCTCGATCCGCAACTGATGGCGCTCGTCGCCGGCGCGGATCCGGGCAACAAGTATGCGGTGCCCTGGGCATACGGCACGACCGGCCTCGCCTACAACCTGACGAAGGCGCAGCAGGCGCTCGGCAAGGTTCCGCTCGACAACTGGGACATCCTGTTCAAGCCGGAAAACCTGGCGAAGCTGAAGACCTGCGGCGTGTCGGTGCTCGACGCGCCGGACCAGATGTTCGCGGCGGCGCTGCACTACATCGGCAAGGATCCGATGAGCACGAACCCGGCCGACTACAAGGCCGCGATGGAAGTGCTGAAGAAGATTCGCCCGTATATCACGCAGTTCAACTCGTCGGGCTACATCAACGACCTGGTCGGCGGCGACATCTGTTTCGCGTTCGGCTGGTCGGGCGACGTCGTGATCGCGAAGCATCGCGCGATGGAAGCGAAGAAGCCGTACAAGGTCGAGTACTACATTCCGAAGGGCGGCGCGCCGGTCTGGTTCGACGTGATGACGATCCCGAAGGACGCGAAGAACAAGGAAGCCGCGCTGGAGTGGATCAACTACATCGAGGATCCGAAGGTGCACGCGGCGATCACGAACGCCGTGTACTACCCGAGCGCGAACGCCGAGGCCCGCAAGTACGTGCGGCCCGACGTCGCGAACGACCCGGCCGTCTACCCGCCGGCCGACGTCGTGAAGACGCTGTTCCTGCTCAAGCCGCTGCCGCCTGAAATCCAGCGTCTGCAGACGCGTCTGTGGACCGAGCTGAAATCGGGCCGCTGACGCGAGCCGCAGCAAGCCAGCAGTCATGAAGCCCCTGGTGTCCCCGGGGGCTTTGTTCGTCAAACGCGGGAGAGAAGCAGCACATCATGAATAGCCAGTCGGGTGCGCCGGTTGCAGGCGCGCCGTCCTTCGTTCCTTCGTCCGGCGCGAATGCGCGTGCCGAGAACTTTGTCCAGATCGTCGACGCCGTCAAGAAATTCGGCGAGACCGAAGTGGTGCGCAACGTGAACCTGACGGTGCGCCAGGGCGAGCTGTTCGCGCTGCTCGGCAGCTCGGGTTCCGGCAAGTCGACGCTCCTGCGGATGCTCGCGGGCCTCGAGACGGTCACGTCGGGCAAGATCCTGATCGACGGCGAGGACCTCGCGCAGATGCCGCCGTACAAGCGGCCCGTGAACATGATGTTCCAGTCGTATGCGCTGTTTCCGCACATGTCGGTCGAGTCGAACGTCGCGTTCGGCCTGAAGCAGGAAGGCACGCCGAAGGCCGAGCTGAAGGCGCGCGTGGCCGCGGCGCTCGAACTCGTGCAGATGGGCAAGTACGCGAAGCGCAAGCCGCACCAGCTGTCGGGTGGCCAGCAGCAGCGCGTCGCGCTCGCGCGCTCGCTCGTCAAGCGCCCGAAGGTGCTGCTGCTCGACGAGCCGATGTCGGCCCTCGACAAGCAGATCCGCCAGCGCACGCAGATCGAGCTCGTCAACATCCTGAAGAAGGTCGGTGTCACCTGCATCATGGTCACGCACGACCAGGAAGAAGCGATGACGATGGCGAACCGGCTCGCCGTGATGAGCGAAGGGCAGATCGTGCAGATCGGCTCGCCGAACGAAGTCTACGAATATCCGAACAGCCGCTTCTCGGCCGAGTTCATCGGCTCGACGAACCTGTTCGACGGCGTGACGGTCGAGGACGAACCCGACCACGTGTACATCGAATCGGCGGAGCTGCCGAGCCGGCTGTACGTGAGCCACGGGATCACGGGCCCGCTCGGGATGCCGGTCACGGTGTCGGTGCGCCCGGAACGGATCGCGCTCACGCGCAAGCCGCCCGAAGGCGCGTTCAACTGGGCGCGCGGCAAGATCGGCAACATCGCGTACATGGGCGGCTATTCGCTGTATCACGTGAAGCTCGACGCGGGCAAGACGGTGATCGCGAACGTGTCGAGCCTCGCGATCACCGAGCTCGACACGCCGTCGCTCGGCGACGAGATCTACGTGCGCTGGAGCGCGACCGCGGGCGTGGTGCTGACGTCATGAGCACGTTCAAGTCACTGCTTTCATGGCCGGTGCGGCGCTTCAACCTGAGCGGCGGCACGGCGGTCGTCGCGGGGCCGTACACGTGGCTCGTGCTGTTCTTCCTCGTGCCGTTCGTGCTGGTCGTCAAGATCAGCTTCGCCGAGCTGCAGCTCGGCATCCCGCCGTATACGGAACTCGCGTCGTACACGGACGGCGTGGTGCACATCGCGCTGAACCTGTCGCACTACGCATTCCTGTTCACCGACAGCCTGTATTTCGCGACCTACGTGAATTCGGTGGTGGTGGCCGCGATCACGACGCTGCTGTGCTTGCTGATCGGCTATCCGATGGCGTACTACATCGCGCGCTCGAATCCGGCGACCCGCAACCTGCTGATGATGGGCGTGATGCTGCCGTTCTGGACGTCGTTCCTGATCCGCGTGTACGCATGGATCGGGATCCTGAAGAACAACGGCCTCCTGAACAACTTCCTGATGTGGATCGGCCTGACCCATGCGCCGATCGAGCTGTACCGCACGAACTACGCGGTGTACATCGGGATGGTGTATTCGTACCTGCCGTTCCTCGTGATGCCGTTGTACGCGCACCTCGTGAAGATGGACCTGCGCCTGCTCGAAGCCGCGTACGACCTCGGCGCGAAGCCGTGGAAGGCGTTCGCGCAGATCACGCTGCCGCTGTCGAAGAACGGGATCATCGCGGGCTGCCTGCTGGTGTTCATTCCGGCGGTCGGCGAGTACGTGATTCCGGAACTGCTCGGCGGCGCGAACACACTGATGATCGGCCGCGTGATGTGGAATGAATTCTTCAACAACGCAGACTGGCCGATGGCGTCGGCCGTGACCTGCGCGATGGTGCTGCTGCTGCTCGTGCCGATGGCGATGTTCCAGCACTTCCAGGCGAAGGAGCAGGAGGGCCGCCGTCGATGAAGCCGAATCGTTACCTGCAGTTCGCGGCGCTGTTCGCCGGTTTCGCGTTCCTGTACATCCCGATCGTCAGCCTGATCGTCTATTCGTTCAACGAGTCGAAGCTCGTCACCGTGTGGTCGGGCTTTTCGTTGCGCTGGTACTCGGCGCTCGTGCAGGACGACGAGCTGCTGACGGCCGCGTGGCTGTCGCTGAAGATCGGCGTGCTGACCGCGTTCGCGTCGGTGTTCATCGGCACGTGGGCCGGCTTCGTGCTCGCACGGATGGGCCGCTTTCGCGGCTTCGCGCTGTTCAGCGGGATGATCAACGCACCGCTCGTGATTCCCGAGGTGATCCAGGGGATCTCGCTGCTGCTGCTGTTCATCGAGCTCGCGAAGTGGATCGGCTGGCCGGCCGAGCGCGGCGTGTTCACGATCTGGCTGGGCCACGTGATGCTGTGCATCTCGTACGTCGCGATCATCGTGCAGTCGCGCGTGCGCGAGCTGAACCCGTCGCTCGAAGAAGCCGCGCTCGATCTTGGCGCGACGCCGCTGAAGGTGTTCTTCACGATCACGCTGCCGCTGATCTCGCAGGCGCTGATCGCGGGCTGGCTGCTGTCGTTCACGCTGTCGATCGACGACCTCGTGCTGTCGGCGTTCCTGTCGGGCCCCGGCTCGACGACGCTGCCGCTCGTCGTGTTCTCGCGCGTGCGCCTCGGCCTGAATCCGGAGATGAACGCGCTCGCGACGCTGTTCATCGTCGCGGTGACGGCCGGCGTCGTGATCGCGAACGTCGTGATGCTGCGTCAGGAGCGCAAGCGGATGATGGCGTTCGCGACCTGAGCGCCCGACGTCCTGGCGCACAGGTTGCCGACGCAACGAACGACGCCCGGTGCCGACGACGAGTCGGACCGGGCGTTTTGTCGAGTGGTGCGAGCTGCGCCGCGCCGCGTGGCTTATGCGCCGAATGCCGCCTTCGCCAGCAGCCCGAGCGCGACGCAGACGAGCACGGCCGCGAAGCCGGCCTGCACGTGCCGTGCGGACAGATGCCGGGACGCGCCGCGGCCGGCTGTCATCCCGATCGCGGTCGCGACCGTGAACCACAGCATCATGTCGAGCGGCGCGCGCGTGCCCGACACGAGCGTCGCGAACACGCCGCCGGTGCCGACCAGCGCGATCACCATCAGCGAGGTCGCGACCACGCCGTGCATCGACACGTTGGTGAACTTGCGCAACATCGGCACGATCACGAAGCCGCCGCCGACGCCGAGCAGGCCCGTCATCAGCCCCGTCACCGCACCGGTCGACGCGAGCGCGAGCCCGACCGGCCAGGACCACACGAGCCGGCCCGTATCGGGATTCACGCGACCGACGCACAGCGGCGATTCGTCCGTGTCGCCGCGCGCGTTGCGCAGCGCCTGCCGCAACAGGCGGGCCGCGACGACCAGCATCGTCAGCGCGAACAGCGCCAGCAGCACGCGTTGCGGCAGCACGTGCGCGAGCTTCACGCCGAGCGTCGTGAGCGGCACGCCGGCCACGGCCATCAGCAGCGCCGCGCGATAGCGCACGAGCCCGCGGCGAAACCCTTCGAGCGCGCCGAGCGCGGCGCTGCCCGCCACCGCGACGAGTGCGACGGGCGTGGCCTGCTGCATCGGCCAGCCCATTCCGACGACGAGCGCGGGCACCGCGAGAATGCCGCCGCCCGCGCCGGTGAGGCCGAGCACGGCGCCGACGAAGCCGCCGAGTACGAGGGAAATCAGCATGGTGTCATCGGGTTCCGGTCAACGAGCGATCGCGGGCTTCGCGAGCCATTCATGGCCCTTGAGCATCGCCTTCCAGTAGAGCGGCGGCAGCACGCGCTCCTTGAGCAGCCACGCGAGCCGCGACGGACGCTTGCCGTCGATCAGCCAGGCGGGGAAAGTCGGCGCGACCTTGCCGCCGTACAGGAATTCGGCGAGCACGATCTTGCCGCGCTCGACGGTGAGCGGGCATGACCCGTAGCCGTCGTACGCGGCGTCGCCGTGCGCGCGGCCCAGCGACGCGAGCACGTTGTGCGCGACGACCGGCGCCTGCTTGCGAGCCGCCGCGGCGGTTTTCGCGTTGGTCGTGTTGGTGACGTCGCCGAGCGCGAAGATGTCCGCGAACCGCTTGTGCCGCAGCGTCGCCGGATCGACGTCGAGCCAGCCGGCCGTGTCGGCGAGCGGGCTCGCGCGCACGAAATCGGGCGCCTTCTGCGGCGGCACGACGTGGATCATGTCGAACCCGCGCTCGACGGTTTCCGTGCCGCCGTCGGGCAGCGTGCGCCTGAACGTCGCGCGCCGCGCCGGCCCGTCGATCGCGACGAGGTTGTGGCCGAACGACAGCGCGATGTCGTAGCTTTTCACGTACTCCATCAGCGCGGGCACATAGTCGGCGACACCGAACAGCGCGCCGCCGGCATTCAGGAACTCGACGTTCGCGGCGCCCAGGCGCCCCGTGCGGCGCCAGTGATCGCACGACAGGTACATCGCCTTCTGCGGCGCGCCCGCGCACTTGATCGGCATCGGCGGCTGCGTGAACAGCGCATTGCCGCCGCGAAACGCCTGCACCAGCTCCCACGTGTACGGCGCGAGATCGTAGCGATAGTTCGACGTGACGCCGTTGCGGCCGAGCGTTTCCGCGAGACCGTCGATCGCGTGCCAGTCGAGCTTGAGCCCCGGGCACACGACGAGCTTGCGGTAGCCGATCCGCCGGTCGCCATCGAGCACGACGGTGTGCGTGTCGGGCTCGAAGCCGGCGACGGCCGCCTGGATCCATTTCACGCCGCGCGGCAGCAGGTCGGCCATCCGGCGTGCGGTCGTGTCCGGCCGGAATACGCCCGCGCCGACCATCGTCCAGCCCGGCTGGTAGTAGTGCGTATCGGCCGGGTCGATCACCGCGATATCGAGCGACGCGTCGCGTGCGAGGAGGCTCGACGCGACTGCGACACCGGCCGCGCCCGCGCCGACGATCACGATGTCGTGCCGCGCTGCCACGGCCGGCACGGGCTGGCGGCCGCCTTGCGCGCGATCTGGCGGGAGGCCTTGCG
Source organism: Burkholderia sp. 22313 (assembly GCF_052045245.1). NCBI lineage: Bacteria > Pseudomonadati > Pseudomonadota > Betaproteobacteria > Burkholderiales > Burkholderiaceae > Burkholderia > Burkholderia sp. 22313. Next base: position 280,330 of record NZ_JBQEON010000002.1, on the reverse strand, counting down.
CAAGACGGGGGGCGAGCGCGCCGAGGTCGTAGCCGGCCGTGGCGGCGATCGCGACGATGTCGGCGGCGGGCCGCCGGCCGGCCTGCGACAGCGCCCACAGCGTCGCCGAACGCGTGCCGCTGCGGCAGTACGCGAGCACCGGGCCGGCGAGCGCTGCGACGAGCGCACCGAACTGCGCGGCCTGATCGTCGGTGACCTTGCCGGTATCGACCGGCAGGTAATGGACGGCGATGCCGAGCGGCGCGGCGGCGGCGCGCATCTCGGCGACGCTCGGCTGGTCGGCGCCTTCGCCGTCCGGGCGGTTGCAGACGATCGCGCGGATGCCGGCCGCGTGCAGCGCGGGCAGGTCGGTCGCGGCGATCTGGGGCGAGACCGACAGCGTGTCGGTCAGCGGGCGGATGGTCATGTCGGGGGTTCTCCGGTCGGGGCGGCGGCTCAGATCGCGTCGAGCGGGATCTTCAGGTAGCGCACGCCATTGTTTTCGGGCTCGGGCAGGTGGCCGGCGCGCATGTTGACCTGCACGGACGGCAGCATCAGCACCGGCATGTCCAGCGTCGCGTCGCGCGCGGTGCGCATGTCGACGAAGGCGTCCTCGGTCACGCCGTCCTTCACGTGCACGTTCGCGCGGCGCTGCTCGGCAACCGTCGTCACGAACCGCACGTCGCGGCCGCCGGGCTGGTAGTCATGGCACAGATACAGGCGCGTGTCGGGCGGCAACTCCAGCACGCGTGCGATCGAGCGATACAGCGTGCGCGCGTCGCCGCCGGGGAAGTCGCAGCGGGCGGTGCCGTAGTCGGGCATGAACAGCGTGTCGCCGACGAACGCCACGCGCTGCGTCGCGTCGTCGACGCAGTAGGTCAGGCACGCGGGCGTATGGCCCGGCGTGTGCAACGCGCGGATCGTCAGCGCACCGAGCGCGAGCGTGTCGCCGTCGTCGAGCAGGCGATCGAACTGGCTGCCGTCCTGCGCGAAACCGGGGCCGGCGTTGAACAGCGTGCCGAAGACGTGCTGCACACGGCGCACGTGCGAGCCGATCGCGATCCGGCCGCCGACGTGCGCCTTCAGGTACGGCGCGGCCGACAGATGGTCGGCGTGCACGTGCGTTTCCAGCAGCCAGTGCACGGTCGCGTCGAGTTCGGCGACGCGTGCGATCAGCCGGTCGGCGCTGGCGGTGTGCGTGCGGCCGGACTTCGGATCGTAGTCGAGCACGCTGTCGATCAGCGCGCACGCGCGGCTCGCGGTGTCGAGCACCAGATAGCTGACGGTGTGGGTCGCCGGGTCGAAAAAGCCTTCGACCGACAGCATGGGGGCATGGCTCACGGGATGTCCTCGATCGGGTTCGGTATCTGCAATCGGGAATGCCATGTTCAAGAAGCGTGCCAATTCCGTCCGCGCTGCCCGGCGATCTGGCAGGTACTTGATTCGGCTCGGGTTTTCGGTGCGGTCGACGGGCTGCGCTCGAGCTGCCGGCGGGCGGGTGTCGAGCGGGACTGCCATGTCTGGCAGTGTCGTGGCAGAATTGGCAGTCGACCTGGCAGCCCGTCGGGGCATCCGTGGCCATGCGTCATTCAGTCATCATTTTTCATCGAGCCTCTGCATGAATCCGCGCGACACCATCCCGATCGTTCCCGCGCCGCCGCGCAACGTCATGCCCGACGTGCGCGCGCTGGTCGCGTACCTGGAACAGGATCCGCAGCCGATGATCGTCGTCGATCCCGACTACCGCATCCTCGCGGCGAACGAGGCGTACCGGCGCCAGTTCGGCGTGGCGGGCGTCGCGCACGTGGGCCGGCACTGCTTCCAGGTCTCGCATCACTACGACGTGCCGTGCGACCAGGCCGGCGAGCATTGCCCGATGAAGCAGGCGCTCGAATCGCGCAGCCTGAACCGCGTGCTGCACATTCACCATACGCCGCGCGGCCCCGAGCACGTCGACGTGGAGTTGCGGCCGATCTTCGATGCGCGCGGCGACGTGATCGCATACGTCGAGCGGTTGACGACGGTGCGCAGCGCGTCCGCGCAGCCGAGCGCGGAAGGGCTCGTCGGCGGCGCCGACGCGTTCAACGCGGCACTCGGCGCGCTGCAGCGCGTCGCGCCGTCGATGCTGCCGGTGCTGCTGCTCGGCGAATCGGGTACCGGCAAGGAGCTGTTCGCGCGGGCGCTGCACGAGGCGAGCGCACGCGCGATGGGGCCGTTCGTCGTCGTCGATTGCTCGGGCATCGCCGAGACGCTGTTCGAGAGCGAACTGTTCGGCTATGAGAAGGGCGCGTTTACCGGCGCGAACCAGCGCAAGCCGGGCCTCGTCGAGACCGCGCAGGGCGGCACGCTGTTTCTCGACGAAATCGGCGACGTGCCGTTGCCGATGCAGGTGAAGCTGCTGCGGTTGATCGAGTCGGGGACGTTCCGGCGCGTCGGCGGCGTCGAGGCGCTGCGCGCGGATTTCCGGCTGGTCGCGGCGACGCACAAGCCGTTGCGCGAGATGATCGACGACGGCCGGTTTCGCCAGGACCTGTACTACCGGATCAACGCGTTTCCGATTCCGCTGCCCGCGCTGCGCGAGCGGCGCGGCGACGTCGCGCTGCTGGCCGAATCGATTCTGCGGCGGATCGCGAATGCGCGTGCCGGCGCGGGCGACTCGGGTTCGCGCCCGTTCGTGCTGACCGAGCGCGCCCGCGCGTGTCTCGATGCGTACGCATGGCCGGGCAATATTCGCGAACTGCGCAACGTGCTCGAACGCGCGTGCCTGTTCGCGGACGACGGGACGATCCGTGTCGAGCACCTGCCGGCCGAGCTGGTCGCGGCAGCGGCGGCGCCGCCGACCCCGGTGGCCGATGCGCGCGGCGTGTCGGACGCGGAGCTCGTGCGGATCGCGAGCGCGTTCGACGGCACGCGCAAGGCGCTGGCCGAACACGTCGGGATGAGCGAGCGCACGCTGTACCGGCGGATGAAGGCGCTCGGGCTCGGGATGCGCGAGCGGTGAGCGCACGGGGCGGCGGGCTTGGTCCGGTCGAGGTGATGGCCGCCGGGATCGCCGAACGAACGGCGCGTTCGGGCGGTGCGCGCCACGGTCACGCGCCGCCCCGGTGTGATGCGATCAACGCGCCGGCGCAAGCTGCGCCATCGCGTCGCGCATGAAGCCGAGCAGCGCGTCGTCGACCCACGCGTCCTTCGTCAGCGCCGGCTCGGTCATCATCGCCTGGCGGAATTTCGCGTGCGTGGCCGGATCGCGGCCTGCATAGCTGCAGAACAGCTCGAGCCAGCGTTGTGCGAGCGCGCGGGCTTCCGGCGAATCGGGCCGCGCGCCGGCGTCGATCGCATCGCGCACGTCCGCCATCAACCGCGGCCATTCCATCGCGCGTTCGCCGTAGTGGGCCCGCATGAAGCGGATCTCGTCCGGCGCGAGATACTGCTCGAAGATTCGCATCTTGGTTTCCGACGACGCGCGCAGCACATAGTCGCGCAGCGCGGTCGAAATGCCGATCTTCGACTGCATCGCCGGTTCGTGTTCGTGCATCAGGTTGAGCTTCGCCAGCAGCCGCGGGTCGTTGTTCGTGTCGCGCACGAGCAGCGTCATCCAGCGGCCGGCGAGCGCGCGGGTGCGTTCGTCCTCGGCGGGTACGCCCGCATCGTGCAGCGCGCGAACTTCGTCGACGAGTGCGATCCATTCGGCGTCGCCGGCCTGGCTCTTCTGGTACATCGGCAGGCGCGCGAGTTCTTCCTCGGAAAAGTATTTGTCGTACACGGTCATCAACTCCAGTGTGGTGAGCCAATCGGCCAGTTCCGGCTCGGTGCCCGCGGCGAGCTGCGCATGCAGGTTCACGAGCCGCTCGCGCAGCTGCGCGGTGTGCGCGAGCTGACGGTCGAGCAGCGCGATCTGCTTCGCGACGATATCGACGAGCGGGGTGCCGGGCCGGTTCAGGTAGTCGCCGATTTCGGCGAGCGACAGTCCGAAGCGACGCAGGGCCTGGATCTGGTGGAGCCGGGCGATGTCGTCGCGGTCGTATAGCCGGTAGCCGTTGTCGGCACGCGCCGAAGGCGTCAGGAGGCCGATCGCGTGATAGTGATGAAGCGTGCGGACGGTCAGCCCGCTGCGTTTCGCCAGTTCTCCCACTTTCAGCCGCATGATGTCCTCCGTTCGGTGCGCACACTGGAGTCTCGAACGTTACGCTACGTGAGGGTCAAGCGGAAGATCGCCAATCGGCGCGCGGGGTGGTTCCGCGCGCCGTTGGCCTGAAGGACACGCCGCGCTATTGCGGTGACGGCGGCGCGTCGGGCGTGGCCGCGCGGGCCTGTGCGCCGGGGGCGTCTTGAATTGCATCGCCGGCCGTGCCGGCTTTCCCGGCCTTCGCCGCGGTGCCGGTCGCGTCCACCGGCGGCGTGCCCATCGCCTGATAGAGCCGCGCGGTATCCGCGAAGCGCGCGCCGGTCGCGCGGATCTCGTCGAGCCGCGCGTTGCGGTACTGCAGCTCGCTGGCGCGCGCGGCCGACGGCGGCAGCGCGCCGAGCCGCACGCGGGCGGCCGCGTCGTCGTAGGCGCCGCGCGCGGACAATGCAGCACGGGACGACGCATCGAGGGCTTCCGCATCGTGCTCGAGCGCCGCAAGCGAATCGGCGACGTTCTGGAACGCGCCCAGCACGGTCTGCTTGTACTGGTCGACCGCGGCCTCGTAGGTCGCCTTCGCCGCCCGCCGCTGCGCGAGCAGCGCGCCGCCGTGGAACAGCGGCTGGCTCAGCGACGCGCCGACGTTCCAGATCGCGCCGGCGCCCGACAGCATCGTCGGCCAGCTGAAACCGCCTTTGCCCATCGCCGCCGACAATGACAGTTGCGGGAACAATTGCGCGGTCGCGACGCCGACTTCGGCGGCGGCGGCCTTCAGCCCCGCGTCGGCGGCCTGGATGTCGGGGCGGCTTTGCAGCAGGTCCGACGGCACGACCACCGGCACCTGCGTGGGCAGATGCAGGTCGGCGAGCGTGAGATCGGCGGGCGGCCGGTCGGGCGTGCGGCCGACCAGCACCGCGAGCGCATGGCGTGCCGAGTCGCGCTGCTGGCGCAACGCGGGCAGGCTCGCGGCGAAGGTGTCCGCGCTTTGCTGCGCGTTCAGCGCGTCGCTGTGCGACGCCGAGCCGAGCGCGTAGCGGCGTTGCGCGTCGTGCGCCTGGTCGTTCGCGAGCGCGACGAGCCGTTCGGTGGTGGCGATCTGCGCGTTGAGCACCGACACCGTGATCGACGCGGTGACGATGTTCGCGGCGAGCGCACGGCGCGCCGATTCGAGCTGGAACGCGCTGACGTCGACGCGTTTCGCCAGCGCGCGGTTCGCGAAGCGCGACACGCCGAACAGGTCGATCGTGTAGCTCGCCTGCAGTTGCCCGACGAACGTGTCGTACAGCAGGGTCGGTGCGCCGAGCGCGGGAATCGGCACGCCGAGCGCGCGCTGGCGCGTGGCCTGGCCGCCCGCGTCGATCGACGGCAGCATCGAGCTGCCGATCTGGCCGCGCAGCTGCTCGCGCGCGGCATCGAGCGAATGCGACGCCGCACCGAGCGTCGGGCTGTTGCGCAGCCCCTCGTCGACGAGCGCGTTCAGCGCATCGGAGCGGTACTGCGTCCACCAGTCGGGCACGGGTTGCGCGCCGACCTCGAATTGCTGCGCGACGCCTTGCGCGGCGACGGTCTGCTGCACTTGCGGCACGGTGCCGTAATGCGCGGGCGACGGCATCGCGGGCGGTTCGCCGCTCGGCGCGAACCATGCGCAGCCGGCGAGCGGGCCCGCGAGGCTCGCGGCCGCGATCGCCCGCGCGGCCTTCGTTTTCAGGTTCATCGACAGTTTCATGGTCAGGCTCCCGACGGCGCGGCAGGCGTGCCGCCATCGTGCGGCGGGCCGTCGTGTGGTTCGCGCGGGTCGCGTTCGTCGCGCTTCACGCGGAACCACGCGGCGTACAGCGCGGGCAGGTAGAACAGCGTCAGCACGGTCGCGCTCGTGATCCCGCCCATCAGCGCGGTCGCCATCGGCCCGAAGAAGTTCGAGCGCAACAGCGGGATCAGCGCGAGCACGGCGGCGGCGGCCGTCAGCGTAATCGGCCGGAAGCGCCGCACGGTCGCGCCGACGATCGCGTCGAAGCGTCCGTGGCCGGCGGCGATGTCCTGCTCGATCTGGTCGACGAGAATCACCGAGTTGCGCATGATGATCCCGAACATCGCGATCACGCCGAGCATCGCGACGAAGCCGAACGGCTGGCCGAACAGCAGCAGCGTGCCGACCACGCCAATCAGGCCGAGCGGTGCGGTGAGCACGACCATCAGCACGCGCGAGAAGCTCTGCAGCTGGATCATCAGCAACGTGAACACGGCGATTGCCATCAGCGGCATCTGCGCATTGATCGAGCGCTGCGCCTTCGCGCTTTCCTCGACCGACCCGCCGATGTTGATCTGATAGCCGACCGGCAGTTGCGCGCGCAACGCATTCAGCTTGCCGTCGATCGCGTGCGTGACGTCGATGCCCTGTGCGCCGGCGCGCACGTCGGACTGCACGGTGATGGTCGGCTGGCGGTCGCGCTCCCACACCACGCCGTATTCGAGCGTCGGCGTGAAGCGGCCGAGCGAGCCGAGCGGCACCGGGCCGTTCGGCGTCGGCATCGCGAGGCCCGCGAGCTTCGCCGGATCGACGCGGTCGGGGCGCGGCGCGCGCAGGTCGACCGCGATCAGCTTGTCGCGTTCGCGGTACTGCGTGACGGTCGTGCCGGACAGCGTCATCGCGAGGAAGCTCGACACGTCCTGCGACGTGACGTTCAGCTCGCGCGCCTTCTTCTGGTCGAGCTCGAAGCGCACCGAGCGCTCGGCCGGCTCGTCCCAGTCGAACTGCACGTTCACCGTGCGCGCGTCGCCGCGCATCGTCGCCGCGACTTGCTCGGCGATCGAGCGTACCGTCGCGATGTCGTCGCCGCTCACGCGGAACTGCACCGGATAGCCGACGGGCGGCCCGTTCTCGAGCCGCGACAGGCGCCAGCGCACGGCCGGAAACTGGTCGCGCAGCGTGGTTTCGAGCCAGGCCGCGAGTTTCTCGCGCGCCTTGACCGATGTCGCGGTGACGACGAACTGCGCGAAGTTCGGCAACTGCAGCTGCTGGTCGAGCGGCAGGTAGAAGCGCGGCGCGCCGCTGCCGACGAAGTTGACCGAATGATCGATCTCGGGCCGCTTGTCGAGCACCTTTTCGAGGCGTTCGGTCTCGCGCAGCGTCGCCGCGAACGACGCGCCTTCCGGCAGCCGCAGGTCGACCAGCAGCTCGGGGCGATCGGAGCTCGGGAAGAACTGCTGCGGCACGAGCGTGAAGCCCATCAGCGCGACGACGAACAGGGCGCCCGTGATCAGCAGCACGACGAAGCGCCGCTCGATGCACCAGTCGATCCAGCCGCGCAGCCGCGTGTAGAAGCGCGTGTCGTAGATGTCGTGCTCGTGATCGTCCGGCAGGTGCGCCTCATGCGCATGCTTCTTGCGCTCGGGCAGCAGGTGATAGCCGAGCAGCGGAATCAGCACGACGGCCGCGAACCACGACGCGATCAGCGCGATCGCCGACACCTCGAAGATCGAACGCGTGTACTCGCCGGTGCTCGATTTCGCGAGCGCGATCGGCAGGAAGCCCGATACCGTGACGAGCGTGCCCGTGAGCATCGGGAACGCGGTGCTCGTGTACGCGAACGCGGCGGCGCGCGCGCGGCTGTAGCCCTGTTCGAGCTTCACGGCCATCATCTCGACCGCGATGATCGCGTCGTCGACGAGCAGCCCGAGCGCGAGCACGAGCGTGCCGAGCGACACCTTGTGCAGCCCGATGTCGAACAGGTACATGAAGAGGGCGGTGACGGCGAGCACGACCGGAATCGAGATCACGACGACCATCCCGGTGCGCAGGCCGAGCGACACGAGGCTCACGACCAGCACGATCGCCACCGCTTCGGCCACGGCTTCGAGGAAGTCGTCGACCGAGTGCGCCACCGCGTGCGGCATGCTCGACACCAGCGTCAGCTTGAGGCCGGCCGGCAATTGCGCCTGCAGGTGCTTCGATTCGGCATCGAGCGCGTTGCCGAGCCGGATCACGTCGCCGCCCGGCTGCATCGTCACGCCGATGCCGAGCACCGCATGACCGTTCGCGCGCATCTGCGTGGACGGCGGATCGTCGTAGCCGCGCTTCACGGTGGCGAGATCGCCGAGCCGGAACGTGCGGCCGTTGATGCGGATCAGCGTGTCGGCGATCGCGGCGACGTTGTCGAACTGGCCGCTCGGCCGCACGAACACGCGATCGTCGGCGGTCGTCAGCACGCCGGCCGACGAGATGTCGTTCTGCGCGTTGATCGCCTGCCCGAGCTGCTGCGGCGAGATGCCGAGGCGCGTGAGCTGCGTGTTGTCGGCCTCGATGAAGATCCGCTGGTCGGGGTCGCCGAAGTAGTCGACCTTGCCGACGCCCGGCACCCGCAGCAGCACGGTGCGCAGCTGGTCCGCGTAGTCGTGGAGCTGCGCGGGCGTGAAGCCGTCGCCTTCGAGCGTCCAGATGTTGGTGTAGACGTCGCCGAACTCGTCGTTGAAGAACGGGCCCTGCACGCCGGGCGGCAGCGTATAGCCGATGTCGCCGACCTTCTTGCGGATCTGGTACCAGGTCTCGGGCACGTCCTTCACGGGCGCCGAGTCCTTCATCGTGAAGAAGATCAGCGATTCGCCGGGGCGCGAATAGCTGCGCAGGAAGTCGATGGCCGGTGTTTCCTGCAGCTTGCGGCCGATCCGGTCGGTCACCTGTTCCTGCACCTGCCGCGCGCTCGCGCCGGGCCAGAACGTGCGGATCACCATCACGCGGAACGTGAACGGCGGGTCTTCGGATTGCGCGAGCCGCGTGTAAGCGAGGATGCCCGCGAGCGTCGCGAGCGCGATCAGGTAGACGACCAGCGCCTGATGGCGCAGCGCCCATGCCGACAGGTTGAAGCGGCCTTCTTCGCGAATGCTGCTCATGACGCGACGTCCTCGGGATGCAGCGGTGCGATCGGCCGCACCTTTTCGCCCGCGCTGACCGTATGCACGCCTTGCAGCACGACGCGCTCGCCCGGCTGCAGCCCGCTCGACACGGTGATGGTGCGTTCGTTGAAGCGCGCGACGTCGACGCGGCGCAGTTCGAGCGTGTCGTCCTTGGCGCGCACGACCCACACGGCCGGATGCGCGCCGTCATGGAACAGCGCGGTGGCGGGCAGCGTGATGCTCGGCGCGTTGCCGGCAACCGGCGCGCCGTCGAACGCGACGTTCGCGGTCATGCCGAGCCGCACGGCCGCGTCGGGCGCGGCGAGCGTGAGCTTCACGCGATAGGTGCGGCTTTGCGGATCGGCGGCCGGCGCGATTTCGCGCACCTTTGCCGCGAACTGGCGGCCCGGCAGCGACGGCAGCGTGACGCTCGCCGCGTGACCGGGCGCGAGCGATGCGAGCGCGGCTTCGGGCACGTCGCTGACGACGTCGACGTCGCCGGACCACGCGAGCTGGTAGACGGCCTGGCCGGCCGACACGTTCTGGCCGGTGTCGGCCTGTTCGGCGGTGATGGTGCCCGCGTGATCGGCGACGAGCGTCGCATAGCGGAGCTGGTTCTTCGCGAGCGCTAGTTGCTGCTGCGCCTGGTCGCGCTGCGCGAGCGCGGACGTGTAGCCGTTCTCGGTCTGTTCGAGTTGCGCGGTCGCGATCAGGTTCTCGCGCGCCTGTGCGCGATCGCGGTCGAGCTGCTGCTTCGCGAACGCGAGGCTGTGCGATGCGGCATCGAGCTGCGCCTGCGCGCTCGCGGCGTTCTTCTCGACGTCGGACGGATCGAGCAGCGCGACGACCTGGCCGGCCTTGACGGTATCGCCGAGGCGCACCTTGCGCTCGACGATCTTGCCGGCGATGCGAAACGACAGCGGAGTGGCATAACGCGGCTGGATCTCGCCGGGCAGCGTGGCGGCGGCCGCGACGCCGTCGGCGTGCGCGGGCAGCGCGACGACCGGGCGCGGCGCGGGCGGCGCGGCCTCCTTCGGGTGACAGGCGGCGAGGACGAACGCGGTGCCGATCAGCAGCACGGCGCGGGAACCGGAGCGATTCACGAAACCCCCAGATCAGGAGAGAGCAGAACGAAGCCGGCAAGCGCGGCGGGCGCTTGCCCCGAGTGGCGCCGGCCCGGCGCGCACGAACAGAGCCGAACGAAGACGTTCGGAAACTGTGGCGGATTCTAATACACACCTGTATCTGAATGCAAAGATGAATCTGAAAGGGGGTTGATGCTAGACTGCGCGCCATGAAACCACAGCGCTTAACTCGCGAGCAGAGCAGGGACCAGACGCGCGAACGTCTGCTGAATGCCGCGCACGGGATTTTTCTGAAGAAAGGCTATGTCGCGGCGAGCGTCGAGGACATCGCGGCGGCGGCAGGCTATACGCGCGGCGCGTTCTACTCGAATTTCAGCAGCAAGTCGGAACTGCTGCTCGAACTGCTCGAACGCGACCATGACTCGGTGCGGGCCGATTTCGAGGCGATCTTCGACGAAGGCGGCCCGCGCGAGCAGATGGAGTCGATGGCGCTCGCGTACTACCGGACGCTGTTTCGCGACGACGAGTATTCGCTGCTGTGGGGCGAGGCGAAGCTGCAGGCGGCGCGCGACGCGAAGTTTCGCGTGCGCTTCAACCAGTTCCTGCACGGCAAGCGGCTGCAGATGGCCGAATTCATCCAGCGCTTCGCGGAGCGCGCGGGCACGCCGTTGCTGCTGCCGGCCGAGACGCTCGCGTTCGGGCTGATGTGTCTGTGCGACGGCGTGCAGTCGTATTACACGGCCGATCCGCAGCACGTGTCGGGGGAGATGGCCGAAGCGGTGCTCGCCGGGTTCTTTGCACGGGTTGTGCTGGGGCGCGCGCCGGACTGAACGCCCGGGCGATCACGCGGCCGGCACGGCCGTGCGCTGCGCTCGAGGCGGCCGCGGCGTCGCAGCGGCCGCCTCGCACCGCCGCAGACCGCCGCCCTCAGCGCTCGCCGGTCATCCGCCGGTACGCGTCGAGCAGCGACGTCTTGTAGACGACGCCCGCGAGCGTCGGCTCCGCTTCGCTTTCGATCACCGGCAGCCGTTCACCCTGGAACGCCATGAAGCGTTCGAGCGCGGTCGCGAGCGGCATGTCGGGCGTGAGCAGCGGAAACGGCGTATGGGCGTAATGCGCGGCCGTCTTGTCGGTCGTGTCGCGCTTGTCGAGCAGATCGGACGTGATGTCCTTCAACGCGACCGCGCCGCGGAAGCGCCCGGCGTCGTCGGCCACGTACAGATACTTCACCGGATATTCGAGAAACACGCGGGTCATGTCGGCGACGCTCGCCGTAAGCGGCACGACCGTCTGCGCGGGCTGGATCAGCTCGCGCATCTGCGTGGTGCGCAGCCGCAGCCGTTCCTGCGCGTCCTGATGGTGGCGCAGCGTGATCTCGTACATCGACGTCGTGCCGGTTGCGCGCGCGACGAAATACGCGAACACGCACGACACCAGCAGCGGCAACACGACCTGGTAGCTGAGCGTCATCTCGAAGATCATCAGGATCGCCATCAGCGGCGCCTGCGTGGCGCCGGCCATGAACGCACCCATCCCGACCATCGCATACGCGAAGTACGCGGACGTGTGGCCGGGCCAGAGCGCGTTCATCGCGAGCCCGAACAGCGAGCCGAACACGGCGCCCACGAACAGCGTCGGCGTGAACACGCCGCCGACCGCGCCCGAGCCGGCCGTCGCGGCGGTCGCGATCACCTTGAACACCAGCACCGCGACGAGCGCCTGCCAGGTCCACGGCGAATGCAGGATGTGGTTCACGACGCTGTAGCCGTTGCCCCAGACGTCCGGAATCCACACCGAGATCACGCCGACCACGAGGCCGCCGAGCGCGAGCCGCACCGGCAGCGGCACGGGCAGCCGCTTGAACTGGTTCTTCGACGCATCGAGCAGGTGCAGGAACTGCGGCGCGAGCACGCCGCACAGCGCGCCGAGCACGACGAACAGCAGCACCTCGGGGCCCGTCACGGCCGGGAACACCGGCATCTCGTACGGCGGCCGGTAGCCGGCGAATTCCCGCATCACGATGTTCGCGACGACGGACGCGACGACCATCGGCCCGAAGCTCTCCATCGCGATCGTGCCGAGCACGATTTCGGACACGAAGAACGCGCCGGCGATCGGCGCGTTGTATGCGGACGTGATACCGGCCGCGGCGCCGCACGCGACCAGCAGGCGCAGGCGCGGCGGGTCGAAGTGCACGAAGCGGCCGACCAGCGACGATGCGAGCGCCGCGAGCTGCACCATCGGGCCTTCGCGGCCGATCGAGCCGCCGCTGCCGATCGTCAGCAGCGACGACACGCTGCGCCACAGGCTTTGCCGCACCGGCACGACGCCGTCGCCGAGCGCGACGGCTTCCATGTAGTCGGTCTTGCCGGATTTCCGGTCGCCGCGGGTGGCCAGCAACAGCACGCAGCCGGCGAGGAAGCCGCCCGCGGCCGGCATCCAGAATCGCACGTACCACGGCAGGCTTCTCGCCATCTGCACGAAGCTGCCGCTGTGTCCGGAGATCATGCGCTGCATCAGGTCGATGCCTTCGCGGAACATCATGGTGGCGAAAGCGCCGCCGACGCCGACGATGGCCGACCAGATCAGCATCGTATGGGCGTCCGACAGGCGGAACAGCGTCTGGGCGCGAGTGCGCAGCTTCAGCAGGAACGAGAGCACGGCTGAAAGAGGGTAATGAAGAGAGCGAAGGAAAACGACGCGAAGCATAGCACTGCGCCGCGCCCGCGGGACCTCCCCGTCGGGCGCGGCGCGTGTCGCGGCGTGGATGTGCGGCTCAGCCAAGCCAGTGCCGTACCGCCCAGGTGATCCCGTAGCCGCCGGCGATCAGCCACACGTACAGGATCAGGCCGGTGGTCAGCGCGCGCGGGCCGGCCTCGCGGATCTGCGACACGCGGGTCTCGATGCCGAGCGCGGTCATCGCCATCGTCAGCGCAAAGGTGTCGAGCACGTTCAGCGTATGCGTGACGCCGGTCGGCAGCACGTTCAGCGAATTGACGATCACGAAGCCGAGGAACCCGAGCGCGAACCATGGCACCGCCACCTTGCGCTTGCCTTGCGCGCCGTCGGCGCCGGCATCGGCCGAGCGCGCGGAGCGGGCGAGCCACCAGCCGAGCGTGAGCAGCACCGGGACCAGCAGCATCACGCGGGTCATCTTCACGATGGTCGCGACGTGCGTGACTTGCGGGCTGACGTCGCTCGCCGCGCCGACCACCTGCGCGACCTCGTGGATCGTGCCGCCGAAGAACAGGCCGAGGCCGGCCGGGTCGAGATCGAGCAGGCCGGCGTGATACGCGAGCGGGTACAGGAACATCGACAGCGTGCCGAACAGCACCACGCTGCCCACGGCCATCGCGCTCTGGTGCGGCTTCGACTGCAGCGTCGATTCGAACGCGAGCACGGCGGCCGCGCCGCAGATCGCGCTGCCGGCGGCGGTCAGGAGCGCCGCGTCGCGATCCAGCTTCATCACCTTCATGCCGACCCAGGTGCCGATCACGAGCGTGCTGACCACGACCAGCACCGATACCGTCAGGCCCGGCAGGCCAACCTGGGCGATTTCCTGCAGGCTCACGCGCAGGCCGAAGAACGCGACCGCGATGCGCAGCAGCTTGCGCGCGGAAAAGTTGACGCCGGCCGCCCAGCTGGCGGGCATGCCGTCGCGCAGCGCATTGCCGTAAAGCGCGCCGGCGACGATGCCGACGATCAGCGGCGACAGGCCGAGCCCGGCGATCGCCGGCAACTGGGACAGGCTGGTGACGGCAGCGGCGAACAGCGCGACGAACAGCACGCCGTTCAACTGGCCGCGCATCGACGGCGCGACGTGGCTGAGATGGGGGCTAGGAGCAGTGGACATGGGGCACCGTGACAAAACAGGTTGCGATGGCCTAATCCTAATTTGGTTATATCGATATGAGAAATTGTGATTTGTGACGTAAACTATCCGGAAAGCCGATAATTCATTCCCATGACCCCGGATCAACTGATAACGTTCGCGGCCGTCGCCGACCATCTGAACATCAGCCGCGCTGCCATCGCGCTGCATCTGTCGCAGCCGGCCGTGTCGGGCCAGCTGCGCCTGCTGCAGGACGAGTTCGGCGAGCCGCTGTACCAGCGCGACGGCCGCGGGATCCGGCTGACGCCGGTCGGCGAACAGCTCGCGCAGTACGCGAAGGCGCAGCGCGACACGTTCGCGCAGGCGCGTGCGTTTCGCGACGCGGTGCGCGGGCTCGACGCCGGCACGCTGCGGATCGGTGCGAGCACGACGCCGGCCAGCTATCTGTTGCCGTACCTGATCGCGGCGTTCCAGCCGCGCGCGCCACGGGTGGCGATTCAGACGATGAGCGGCAATACGGCCGACGTGGTCGCCGCGCTGGCGTCGCTGGACATCGCGATGATCGAAGGGCCGCCCGGCGAGGCGCTGCCGCCCGGCACCGCCGTGCATGCGTGGCACGAGGACGAGATCGTCGCGGTCGTGCCGACGGGGCACCCGCTTGCCGCGCCCGAATTTGACGCCGGTGTCACGCTCGACGCACTGGCCGCGCATCCGCTCGTGCTGCGCGAGGAAGGCTCGGGCGTGCGGCAACTCGTCGAACGCGCGTTCGCGCACGGCGGCGCGCCGATGCGCGTCGCATTCGAGATCGCGGGCGTCGAGGCCGTGAAGGAGGCCGTCCGTGCGGGGATGGGCGTCGGCTTCGTGTCCGCGATGTCGCTGCGCCACGAGGATGCGGCGCTCGTGCCGCGCCCGCTGGCGCCCGTGCCGCTCACGCGCCATTTCTCGATTCTGGTGCCGCACGGCGCAGCACCGTCGCGCGTGGCCGCCCAGTTTCTCGACCTGAGCCTGACGCACGCTACGCACGACGCCGGCTAGGCATTCGACGCCGCGCCGGGAACGCCGGATACGTGGCCGTAGGCACGCGCTCGCACGGCAGCCGGCCCTAGGGATTTCCTCTATGGCGTGGGCCGCAAGCGAAGCGCACCATCCGTCTCAAGCGAATGGAACCGGTTCCATTCCGGTGAAAAAAGGGCAGAAATGGCAGACATCGTGATCGTGGCGAGCGCATTCGGGATGGACCGCGTGCGCCAGCAGGGCCACCGTGCATTCATCGAGACCGCGGCCGCGGCCGGCGCGACCGGCTTCGAGGTGCGGCGCGAGCTGTTCGCATCGGAAGACGACTCGACGCCCGGCGCACTGGCCGCGCTCGGCACCGAACTCGCCGCGCACGGCTTGTGGCCGGTCTATTCGACGCCGGCCACGCTATACACGGAAACGGGCGCGCTCGACGCCGATGCGCTGCGCGACACGCTCGTGGAAGCCGACGCGCTCGGCGCGCGCTTCGTCAAGTTCCAGCTCGGCGGCTTCGCCGGCGACGCGCATGCGGCCGACATCGTCGCGCTGTCGCGCGGCGCCCGTGCCCGCGTGGTGGTCGAGAACGGCCAACTGCCGGTGGGCGGCGCGCTCGCGCAGTTCCGCGGGCTGTTCGATGCGCTGGCCGCGGCGGGCATGCCGGAGGCGCTCGGCATGACGTTCGACATCGGCAACTGGCAGTGGCCGGGCGAAGTGCCGCTTGCCTGCGCGCATGCCCTTGCGCCGCATGTCGAATACATTCATTGCAAGGCCGTCGTGGGCGAGGGCGCGCGTCGCTTTGCGGTGGCGCCGGCGCCGGGCGATCCGCTCGTCACGGGCGTGCTCGCGGTCCTGCCGCAAGCGGTGCCGCGCGGCATCGAGTTCCCGTTCGATGCCGCCGACCTGGCGGGCGATGCCGGTAGGCGCGTGGCGTGGCTCGCGGCCGCGTGACGCCGGAAGGATACGGAGGATTCACTCATGAAAGCAGCACTCGATGTCGTGACCTACGGCGAAGCGATGGCGATGTTCGTCGCCGCCGAGCCCGGCCACCTCGCGCACGCCGCGCAATTCACGAAGCGGATCGCGGGCGCTGACCTGAACGTCGCGATCGGCCTGTCGCGGCTCGGCTTCCGGGTCGGCTGGATGAGCCGGGTCGGCCGCGATTCGTTCGGCGGCTACGTGCTCGACACGCTTGCGCGAGAAGGCATCGACGCGTCGTGCGTCAGCGTCGATCCGTGCTATCCGACCGGCTTCCAGCTGAAGTCGCGCAACGACGACGGCAGCGACCCGACCGTCGAATATTTCCGCAAGGGCTCGGCCGCGAGCCGCCTGTCGTGCGACGACTACGTCGCCGACTACGTGCTCGGCGCGCGGCACCTGCACCTGACGGGCGTCGCGCCGGCGATCTCCGCGACGTCGTGCGAGCTTGCGTTCAAGCTGGCGCGCGAGATGCGCGCGGCCGGCAAGACGATCTCGTTCGATCCGAACCTGCGCCCGACGCTGTGGCCGTCGGCCGACGTGATGGCGAAGACGCTGAACGCGCTGGCGGCGCTGGCCGACTGGGTGCTGCCGGGCCTTGCCGAAGGGCAGCTGCTCACCGGGCACGACACGCCGGCCGGCATCGCGGGCTTCTACCTTGCACAAGGGGCGCGCGGCGTGGTGATCAAGCTGGGTGCCGAAGGGGCATACTTCCGCACGGCCGACGGCCGCGAGGGCACGGTGGCGGGCGAGCGCGTCGCGAACGTGGTCGACACGGTCGGCGCCGGCGATGGTTTCGCGGTCGGCGTGATCAGCGCGCTGCTGGACGGCCGCTGCGTCGAGCAGGCGGTCGCGCGCGGCAATCGCATCGGCGCGCTCGCGATCCAGGTGATCGGCGATTCGGAAGGGTTGCCGACCCGTGCGGCGCTCGATCGGCTCGAAAACGTCAGCAATCGCGCCGATCGCCTGGAGGAAACCGTCACCGCGCAATGAGAGGCCGGACACGGCACAATCCGCGGACTCATTTCGTGCTTCGCGCACGGTTTTGCATGAGGCCGGACCCGGCGCCCGACGCGTCGAAGCCGGTCGATTCCCGCAAGGACGGGACCGGAACCGGGCGGTTGACCCGCCTGCTTCGCTCTACCCAGGAGACACACTGATGGCAGCCAATCTCGCAGCACGACGCTGGTGGACGATCATGCCGATCGTCTTCATTACCTACAGCCTCGCCTACCTCGACCGCGCGAACTACGGGTTCGCGGCCGCCGCCGGCATCAACCAGGACCTCGGGATCAGCAAGGGCCTGTCGTCGCTGATCGGCGCGCTGTTCTTCCTCGGCTACTTCTTCTTCCAGATTCCCGGCGCGATCTATGCGGAGCGCCGCAGCGTCAAGAAACTCGTGTTCGTCAGCCTCGTGCTGTGGGGCGCGTGCGCGGCGCTCACGGGCGTGGTCACCAACATCCCGTCGCTGATGGCGATCCGCTTCGTGCTCGGCGTGGTGGAGGCGGCCGTGATGCCGGCGATGCTGATCTACATCAGCAACTGGTTCACGAAGAACGAGCGCTCGCGCGCGAACACGTTCCTGATCCTGGGCAACCCGGTCACCGTGCTGTGGATGTCGATCGTGTCGGGCTACCTGGTCCACGAATTCGGCTGGCGCCACATGTTCGTCGCCGAAGGCATTCCCGCCGTGATCTGGGCCGTGTGCTGGTGGTTCCTCGTGCAGGACAAGCCGGCGGATTCGCCGTGGCTGAACGCGCAGGAAAAGCGCGACCTCGACGCCGCGCTCGCGGCCGAGCAGGCGGCGATCAAGCCGGTGCGCAACTACGGCGAGGCATTCCGTTCGCCGGCCGTGATCAAGCTGTGCGCACAGTATTTCTGCTGGAGCATCGGCGTGTACGGTTTCGTGCTGTGGCTGCCGTCGATCGTCAAGAACGGCTCCGAGCTCGGGATGGTCGCGACCGGCTGGCTGTCGGCGCTGCCGTACCTCGCGGCGACGATCGCGATGCTGGTCGCGTCGTGGGCGTCCGACAAGGCCGGCTCGCGCCGCGGCTTCGTGTGGCCGTTCCTGCTGGTCGGCGCGGCTGCGTTCGCCGCATCGTATGCGCTCGGCTCGTCGCATTTCTGGATCTCGTATGCGCTGCTGGTCGTCGCGGGCGCCGCGATGTATGCACCGTACGGCCCGTTCTTCGCGATCGTGCCGGAGCTGCTGCCGAAGAACGTCGCCGGCGGCGCGATGGCGTTGATCAACAGCATGGGCGCGCTCGGCTCGTTCGTCGGCTCGTATTTCGTCGGCTACCTGAACGGTGCGACCGGCTCGCCCCTCGCGTCGTATGCGTTCATGAGCGCCGCGCTCGTCGCCGCGGTGATCCTCACGCTGTCCGTCAAACCCCAGGCGCGCGATGCGCATTCGCTCGCGGCGCCGCTGCAAGGAAAATGAAAACGATGAAGCCTCGTATCGTCGCGTACAAGCCGCTGCCCGATGACGTTCTCGCGTACCTGCGCGAGCACGCGGCGCTCGTGCAGGCCGACGGCGCCGATGCGCTCGCCGACGCGCTCGGCGACGCGGACGGTGCGATCGGCGCGAGCCTGAAGGTCACGCCGCAGATGCTCGATCGCGCGCCGCGGCTGAAGGCCTGGTCGACGATCTCGGTCGGCTACGACAACTTCGACGTCGCCGATCTCACGCGGCGCGGCATCGTGCTCGCGCATACGCCCGACGTGCTGACCGAATCGACCGCCGACACCGTGTTCTCGCTGATCCTCGCGTCCGCGCGGCGCGTGGTCGAGCTGGCGGAGTGGGTGAAGGCCGGCCACTGGCAGCGCAGCATCGGCCCGGACCTGTACGGCACCGACGTGCAGGGCAAGACGCTCGGCATCGTCGGGCTCGGGCGGATCGGCGGGGCGGTCGCGCGCCGCGCGGCGCTCGGTTTCCGGATGCAGGTGCTGTACACGAACCGTTCCGCGCACGCGGAAGCCGAGACGCAGTACGGCGCGCGCCGCGTGTCGCTCGACGAACTGCTCGCGCAGTCGGATTTCGTGTGCCTGCAGGTGCCGCTGTCGCCGCAAACGCATCACCTGATCGGCGCGGCCGAATTCGCGAAGATGAAGCGCGGCGCGATCCTGATCAACGCGTCGCGCGGCCCGGTGGTCGACGAGGCCGCGCTGATCGACGCGCTGCGTGCGGGCACGATCCGCGGCGCGGGGCTCGACGTGTTCGAGAAGGAGCCGTTGCCGGCGGATTCGCCGCTGCTGCGGATGCGCAACGTGGTCGCGCTGCCGCATATCGGCTCGGCGACGCACGAGACGCGCCATGCGATGGCGCGCTGCGCCGCGGAAAACCTGGTCGGCGCGCTGGCCGGCACGCTGCGCACGAACCTCGTCAATCCGGACGCGCGCGCCTGAACGGCGCTGGCCGGCTGGCGGGGCCGTTAGAGTCGATGGTCTTGGTGCGGGAGGGCAGGCTGCGTTATGATCGCCCGCTCGTCGCATCGACGACCCGGCCACGCGGCCGGCGGCGTCCGGCGACGGCATCCGTGCCAGATCCGGCGCGGCCGCTCGCCGTTCGTTTCAGGCGACCGGGGCGGGCGTGAACGCGCCGGCTTCGGTTTGCCGAGAAGCGCGGGAACAGCGGCGTGCGCCGGGTGGCTTTCGTATCCAACAACAAAGGTCCGTCCGCACACGAAGCGGCGCGGATCGTACGTCGCGAGGCACGACTTGAGCGATTCGCAACCTTCCACGCAGCGTCCGGCGACGATCAGCGACGTCGCACGCGAAGCCGGCACGGGCAAGACCAGCGTATCGCGCTATCTGAACGGCGAGACGCACGTGCTGTCCGCCGATCTGCGCCAGCGGATCGAGACGGCGATCGCGCGCCTCAACTACCGGCCGAACCAGATGGCGCGCGGGCTGAAGCGCGGCCGCAACCGGCTGCTTGGCATGCTCGCGGCCGACCTGACCAATCCGTATACCGTCGAAGTGCTGCAGGGCGTCGAGGCCGCGTGCCACGCGCTCGGCTACATGCCGCTCATCTGTCACGCGGCGAATGAAGTCGAGATGGAGCGGCGCTTCCTGCAGCTGCTCACGACCTACCGGGTCGAAGGGCTGATCGTCAACGCGCTCGGCGCCGAGGAAGACGTGCTGCGCCCGCTGCGCGGCGGCGGCATCCCGGCCGTGCTGGTCGACCGCACCGTCGAGGGCTTCGAGGCCGACCTGATCGGGCTCGACAACACCGATGCGATCGAGACGGCGCTCGCGCACCTGATCGCGCGCGGCTTCGATGCGATCCATTTCGTCGTGCAGCCGTTCGAGCAGGTCAGCTCGCGGCGTTTGCGCGAGGCCGCGTTCCGCACGGCGCTTGGCGCGCGCGGGCTGCCGGTGCCGCCGCCGGTCGTGCTCGACCTGAACGAACCCGAGGCGGTCGCGGCGGCGCTCGCCGGCCTCGACGCGCGCATCGACGACGCGGCGCGGCGCGGCGTGCGTGCCGCGCTGTTCGCCGCGAACGCGCCGGTCGCGCTGGCGATCGCGCGCCATCTGCGCGCGCGTTTCGGCGCCGCGTGGCAGGACAAGGCCGCGCTGCTGTCGATCGACGATCCGGAGTGGGCTGAACTGATCGGCATCACGACGATCCGCCAGCCGACCTACGAGATCGGCTACAAGGCCGTCGAATTCGTGCACGAGCGGATCGACGGCGCGGCCGGCGACGTGCGCGTCGCGATGCTGCCGGGCGAGCTGATTGCGCGCGCGTCGACTGCAAGCTGAGTATCATTCGGGGCACGCAGCGCGCCAGGTGCGCTGCCCCGAACAAGGAAATACATGACTGTCGCTCCCGTCACGCTGGCGGTGCTGATCGCCGCCACGCTGATCATCGCGCTACTGCCGTTCGTTCTCTTCCGTACCCTGCGCAAGCCGCTTGCGCTCGACCGCCGCGACATGATCGTCGGCGTCGCCGTCTTCACGCTGTTCGCGATGATCGTCGAACGCGCCTTCCATGGCCTCGTGCTGAGCCAGACGCCCGCCGGCGGCTGGCTCACGCAGCCGCTCGCGTTCGTCGCGTACAGCGCGCTCGCGACCGCCGTGTTCGAGGAACTCGGCCGCTATCTCGGGATGCGCTTCCTGAACCGCCGCTACGGCGCGTCGGCCGGCGACGGGCGCGGCATCGGCTACGGGATCGGTCATGCGGGTGCCGAAGCCTGGTTCGTCGGCGTGCTCGTGTGGGGCCAGTGGTCGTATCTCGCGTGGCTCGCGAGCCGCGGGCAGCTCGAGACGCAGCTCGCGGACCTGCCGGGCGATACGGTCGTGCGGCTGCACGTGATGCTGGCGACGCTGTCGGCGCAGTCGATCCTGCTGTTGCTGCTCGAGCGCTGCTCGGGATTCGTGGTGCAGCTTGCGCTGTCGGTGCTGGTCTGGCGCGGCGTGCGCGCCGGCCGCGCGGGGGTGCTGCCGCTCGCGATCGTGCTGCATGCGCTGGCGGTCGCGCCGGCGCTGCTGTACCAGGTGCGCGTGCTGCCGGCCGGATGGCTCGAGGCCGTGTATTTCGTTCTGGCGGCGCTCCTGATCGTCGTACTGGCGAAGACGTGCCGGTCGCCGCGCGCGGCAGCCTGACGGGAGAGACGAAATGGACGACTATCTGATCGAATGCCAGAGCGCTGAATTCGACGCGCTCGCGCGCGTGATCTGCGATCTCTTTCCGGAGCAGACGCGTTTTGCCGAAAGCAGCGACGAACGCGGGCGGTTCCTGTCCGTGCAGTGGCTCGCGATGCGTTTCGGCTCGACGCCGAAGCGGATGACGCTCGACATCCGGATCGTGCCGGCCGCGCTGGCGCGCTATGTGGCACTCAGGCCGATGCAGCGTGCGCGTAGCCATGCGGTGCTGCATGCGTACACGGAAGCGATGCTGGGCTCGCTCGAGGAGCGGCACGCGGCTGGCGAGGCGGTCGAACGCGACGCCGAACTCGTGCTTGACGAAGATTTTGCCTGAGCGCTGACGTGCGCGCCGGCGTGTGGCCGGCGCGGCACGTTATGCGTTACGCGTCGCGGTAGACCTGCGCGAAACGCTGCGCCTGCACGACGCCGTAGTCGCCCGGTGCGTACTGCATCACCCAGTCGCCGGCGCTGCCGCGCAGCGTGTCGCCGTTTTCCGAGCGGGCGATCGTGAACGGCTCGTCCATCCGGCGGGCGAGCACGACGGCCGGCCGGTTCCGGTAGGCGCCCGGTGCGCCGTGCGCGAGCGCCGGATCGGCGGGCAAGTACTTCGGATCGAAGCGCGCGCGCGACACGACCCAGCGGTCGCCGGTCGAGCCGGTGATCAGCGCGTCGCCCGCGACATAGCGGTTCGGGCCTTCGAGGCTCATCAGTTCACCGTCGGCTTGCGCGAAGGCGACCGTGACGGTTTCGTCCTTGACGACGCGACGGGCCTGCGGGTCGGTACGCAGATCGAGGTGCTTGAGTTCGAGCATGGCGGGGGAAGTGCGGGAAAAGCCGGGAGCTTATCCCGAATTCGACGCGCCGTGTGACGCGCCGAATGCCCGCGGGATGCGCGGCGCCGTTCTGCCCGTGCGGGCCGCGCGGCGCCGGCGAGGCGGGCGTCAGGGTTGGGCCGGTGCGCTGGCGGCCGGCGCGGCGGCTGCCTTGCCTTCCTTTTTGGCCTTGCCCTTGCCGCGGTGTTCGCCGCCGTGATGCAGCCAGCTGCGGAACGTCGTGTCGGCCAGCGCCTTCTGGTCGGCCGGGAAGCTCGCGTAGAGCGGCGCGAATGCGTCGGCGAGCTTCTTCGCGCCGTCTGCGTTCGCCTGCGCGAGTTCCGCGTACTGCTTCATGTCGTCGACCGCGGACGCGTTGTGGCTTTCCATCCGTTCACGATAGAGGCGGCCCATCGTGTCGCCGTTCTCGCGCATCGTGTCGGCGAACGTCTTCCATTGCGGCTCCTGCGCCGACGTGATCTTCAACTGG
Organism: Burkholderia sp. 22313; assembly: GCF_052045245.1. Classification (NCBI taxonomy): domain Bacteria; kingdom Pseudomonadati; phylum Pseudomonadota; class Betaproteobacteria; order Burkholderiales; family Burkholderiaceae; genus Burkholderia; species Burkholderia sp. 22313. Next base: position 257,484 of record NZ_JBQEON010000002.1, on the reverse strand, counting down.
TCGTGCAGGTACTTGATGCGCTGCTCGATGCGCGCTTCGTGGCGCGCCGCACGCTGCTCGGCGCTTGGCGCCGACGCGGCGGCGGCCGTGGCGGTGACCGAGGCGGGCTGCGGTTGCGGCTGGGTCTGCGCGAATGCGCCGGCCGTCACGGCGAGCATGGCGAGGGTGAGCGAGATTTTCTTCATGGTTGGCTCTCCGGGGTGGTGTCGTGCGAGCGGGCGCGGCGGCCAGTGCCGCAAGCGCGCATCTCGCGTCGCCCACTATTAGTAGCACGTTGCATGCAGCGCGGCAGCGAAAGCGACACTTGCTTACATCCGATACGTATCGAAATTGAAAGGGACATGGCGGGTGAGCGACGGACGGCGATGCTCGCCCGGTGCGCGGGCGTCGCATGCGATCGAGGCGGGTGGCGCGAGCGGCGGCGGGCGCGACGTCGCGATGCTGTTTGGGCGTGCCGGCGTTCGGCGCTATCATCGCGTCACTTTCCATTTCGCCGGCGCGTTGCACGCCGGCCCAGCCTCATGCGTCCACCTCGCCTCGACCAACTCGACGACCTCGACCGGCAACTCGTCGCGCTGCTGCAAGCGGATGCGCGCGCAAGCGTCGCCGATCTCGCGCGGCAACTCGACGTCGCGCGCACGACGGTCGTCGCGCGCATCGCGCGGCTCGAGCGTACGAACGTGATCGCCGGATACAGCGTGCGGCTCGGACAGGACGTGCTCGACGCGAGCATTTACGCGTATGTCGGCATCATCCTCACGCCGAAGTTCGGCAAGGACGTGCTGCGCAAGCTCGACCGGATGCCCGAGGTGCAGCTGCTGTGCGCGGTGAGCGGCGAATACGACTATGTCGCGTGGCTGCGTGCCGATTCGCCCGAGCGGCTCAACGACCTGCTCGACCAGATCGGCACGCTCGAAGGCGTCGAGCGCACGACGACGTCGATCATTCTGTCGCGCAAGATCGATCGCGGCACGATCGGCGGATGACGTATCGCAAGCGGCGTCGCGCGTGATGCCGCGGCTCCGCGATTCGAGTCGTCGCGCCGGTTTTTCCTTCTTGACCTTCCTTTAACGCCTGCGGTGTGCGCCGTAGGGGGGGCGTTGCCTTGCGCATCGCCGCTCCACCGCGCCGGCGTCGTTGCGTCGATTGCAGGCATGAGCATGCGCAGCGATGCCTTCGCCTTCGTCTGCGTCCATCCCGTTTTGCGTGTTCCTTCCTGTTTGTCCAGACCGTCCAGACACGTCCGCCGCGGCCGGTGTGCGGCGCGTCATAGACGCGATTTTTAGACGATTTGGTCGTTGTGACGAAAAGTGTCGTCAATTCGTCGAATTTATTGGTCGTTTCGCATCATTCTTGGTCTTGGAACTGATTTTGCGCGTCCCTAAACTGTGTTCATGGCTCGACGCCGTACACCAACACCAAACTCATCATCAGGAGATAAGCGCATGAAAATCGCCATCGTCGGCGCAGGTCTGATCGGCCACACCATTGCTCACATGCTGCGTGAAACGGGCGACTACGAAGTCGTCGCGTTCGACCGTGACGCGGATGCGCTCGCCAAGCTGTCGCGTGAAGGCATCGCGACGCAACGCGTCGATTCGGCCGACGCCAATGCGATCCGTGAAGCCGTGAAGGGCTTCGATGCGCTCGTCAACGCGCTGCCGTACTACCTCGCGGTCAACGTTGCCGCAGCGGCGAAGGCAGCCGGCGTCCATTACTTCGACCTGACCGAAGACGTGCGCGCCACCCACGCGATCCGCGAACTGGCCGACGGCTCGGACCGCGCGTTCATGCCGCAGTGCGGCCTCGCGCCGGGCTTCATCGGCATCGCCGCACACGAGCTCGTGAACGGCTTCAGCGAAGTGCGCGACGTGAAGATGCGCGTCGGCGCGCTGCCCGAGTATCCGACCAACGCACTGAAGTACAACCTGACGTGGAGCGTCGACGGCCTGATCAACGAATACTGCCAGCCGTGCGAAGCGATCCGCGACGGTCGCAAGCAGTGGGTGCAGCCGCTCGAAGGCCTCGAACACTTCTCGCTCGACGGCACCGAATACGAAGCGTTCAACACGTCGGGCGGCCTGGGCACGTTGTGCGAGACGCTGTCGGGCAAGGTCGAGACGCTCGACTACAAGTCGGTCCGCTATCCGGGCCACCGCGAACTCGTGCAATTCCTGCTCGAGGACCTGCGCCTGTCGAGCGACCGCGACACGCTGAAGTCGATCATGCGCCGCGCGGTGCCGTCGACGAAGCAGGACGTCGTGCTCGTGTTCGTCACGGTGACGGGCGTGAAGGACGGCCAGCTCGTGCAGGACGTGTTCACGCGCAAGATTTTCGCGAAGGACGTGTGCGGGATGCACATGAGCGCGATCCAGATCACGACGGCCGGCGCGATGTGCGCGGTGCTCGACCTGTTCCGCGAAAAGAAGCTGCCGCAGAGCGGTTTCATCCCGCAGGAAAAAGTATCGCTGAAGGCATTCCTCGCGAACCGCTTCGGCAAGCTGTACGAAGGCGGCACGATGGAGCGTGTGCACGAAGTCGCCTGACGAACGGTCTACGGTACGAGGGTCGTACGACGCCGGGAGCGCAACAGCGCTTCCGGCGTTGTTTTTTTCAGCTTGTCGAAGTGCAGCGAAGCCGGGCGGGGCGCGCCGCTCGTCAGGCCGGCAGCGGCGGGACGAGCGTTGCCCGGGGGGCGGGCGGTGCGATGCGGTACAGCAGCATATCGATGTCCGCGTCGGACGGCGCGGTGTTGTCGAACATCACGATGCCGTCGCATTCATGGCCGGTCGGCACGAAGCGGCGTTGCCGGTATTCGTCCCAGTGCGCGAGCTTGTACGCATCGTTCGGATTGCCGCGCGCGACGATTCGTGCGTGCGCGACGTCTTCCGCCGTATGGACCCAGACGACCGTCAGCGCGACGTCCGGCCCGATGCCGAGCCACGCGCGATCGAGGATGCGACGGTCACGCACTTCACGCGACAGCGGGCCGACCACGAGCGCGCCGATGCCGAGCGCGAGGTTCTCGCGGGCCGTGTCGAGCAGCCCCTGGTATTCGGGATCGCGCAGATGCTTCAGGTAGAGCGGGCTGTCGCGGTCGTTCGGGTCGGAGGTGAGGGCGCCCATCGCGGCCGAGCTGTAGCGGCCGTAGAGCGTGTCCTTGTCGAGCAGGCAGAAAGCCTCGCCGGTCGCGCGCATCAGCGGCCCGATCAGCCGTTTCGCGAGCGTGGTCTTGCCGGTGCCGGCATGACCGCAGAAGAACACCAGGTGCGTCACGAATACCGGCTCCCCGAATTCGCGCGCGATGCGTCGGTGCGCGGGTCGCCGCGCGAGAACACTTCCGCCTCCAGCCACATCGCGTTGATGATGCCGAAACCGAGCGCCACGCCGATGCCGAGTATCCACGAGAAATACCACATGGGTCTGTCTCCTTGACGGTTGGGCCGCACGGCCGTGCCGCGCGCCTGTCGAAGCGATGCCGGGCGCGTGCCGCGGCGCATGCAATCCGATCATGACCAATATCGACGCGCCGCGCAAGCCGGGCCGCGCGTGCGGCAAACCGGTAAACTGACGCGAAAACGGCAACATCACGGACAACATGCTGATCAACTGTGCTGCATACCAGGACGGCCGCAAGCTGGCCGACATCGACATCGACGCCATCAGCGACTACGTGTCGAAGCCCGAGTGTTTCGTGTGGGTCGCGCTGAAGGATCCGACGCCGGACGAGATCGATCTGATGGGCGAGGAGTTCGGGCTGCACGAGCTCGCGCTCGAGGATGCCCGCAAGGGGCATCAGCGCCCGAAGATCGAGGAATACGGCGATTCGCTGTTCGCCGTGCTGCATACGGTCGAGCTCGACGACGATGGCGAATTCAAGGTTGGCGAGCTGAACGTGTTCGTCGGCCCGAACTACGTGCTGTCGATCCGCAACCATACCGAGCAGGACTTCCGCGACGTGCGCAAGCGCTGCGAGCGCGAACCGCATCTGCTGGAGGAAGGGTCGGCGTTCGTCTTCTATGCGTTGATGGACCAGGTCGTCGATCGTTATTTCCCGATCCTCGAGACGCTCGGCAACGAGCTCGAGGAACTCGAGGATCGCATCTTCACGAAGGCTACGCCCGCATCGTCGCGCGCGATCATCGAGGACCTCTATTCGCTGAAACGCCGGCTCGTGATGCTGTACCAGCACACGGCGCCGCTGATCGAGCCGCTCGCGAAGCTCACCGGCGGCCGCATCCCGCAGGTCTGCAGCGGGATGGAGCACTACTTCCGCGACGTGTACGACCATCTGCAGCGGATCGTGAAGACGATCGAAGGGCGGCGCGAGATGGTCGTGACCGCGATTCAGGTGAACCTCGGAATGATCTCGCTCGCGGAGAACGAGGTGACCAAGCGGCTCGGATCGTTCGCCGCGCTGTTCGCGATTCCGACGATGATCGCCGGCATATACGGGATGAACTTCGCGAACATGCCCGAACTGCACCTGAAGTACGGCTTCTACGGCTGCATTGCGGTGATGCTCGCGGCCGATCTCGCGCTGTGGTGGCGGTTCAAGCGGGCGGGGTGGCTGTAGCCCCCGCCGTGCACGGTCAGCTCGGTGCGTGCTTGCCGACCACGACGCGCCACGGCCGCACGCGCCAGGATTTGACGAGGCCGTTCTGCACGTACGGATCGGCGCGCGCGAACGATTCGGCGGCTTCCGGCGAATCGCCTTCGAACACGAGCACGGCCTGGTCGGCCGGATCCTGCAGTGCGCCGGCGAGCACGAGCTCGCCGCGTTCGGTTGCCGCCCGCGCGAGTGCAAGGTGTTGGGCGCGGTACTGTTCGCGCCGGGTCAGGTAGTCGTCGACGAGTTCGTAGATCAGCTGGTAATGCATGGTCGCTCCCGGAGTCGGTCGCCGCGGAGGCTGGGCGGTCGGCTCAGTATAGGACACGGGTCGGTCTTTGTCGGCGCAGTTTGCGGTGGCTGTCCGCAGCGCGTTGCGATGATCCCGGATGGCGCTTGCGCCGTCGTGCCCCTTCTAAAATGCAACTAACGGTCTATTGCTGGCTCCCCGTCGCATTGGTTTGCGCGATCGCGCCGGAACGCGCATCGCCGGATTTGTCTTCAGGAATAGCCGGTGGACGAGCGTAATCCGGGCCTCGATTTCACATGCCGGCGAGGGCGGCCGGGTTGCCGGAAAAGGGGCCGAAGCCGGGCTGCGGTCGATCCGGCGGGCGCTGCGCGAGGGCGTTTCCATTGGCCGCAATGCGACCTATGCTGAACGAATCCGGAGCGAACTTCGTTCGCCCGATTCGTTCAGACGAGGTGTGCCATGCCTGTATCTGCCACCCTGCAGGATTGCCTGCGCCAGAAGTCATCGCGGTACGAAGTCCTGTACCACCCGTATAGCCATACCAGCATGGAGACGGCCGCCGCCGCACATATCCCCGGCGATCGCCTCGCGAAAACCGTGCTGCTCGAGGACGACGAAGGCTACGTCGCCGCCGTGCTGCCGACGTCGCACGCGGTGCGGCTGTCGGACCTCTGGGTCAAGACCGGCCGGCATCTCGTGCTCGCCAGGGAAATCGAACTGCGTGAACTGTTCAAGGATTGCGACATGGGCGCGTTGCCGCCGGTGTGCATGGCCTACGGGATGAAGACGTTTCTCGAGGAGCATCTCGCGCAGCAGCCGGAAGTGTATTTCGAGGCCGGTGACCACGAAGCGCTGATCCACATGATGCAGGACGAGTTCCTGTCGCTGATGGAGACGGCCGAGCGTGCGCATTTCTCGCACAAGATGCAGGGGATGTGGGTGTCCTGATTGGCTTGTTGCGGGAGGTTCGAAAAGGACGGCGTCTGGTGGGTGGACGCCGGGGACGTCGCGTGTCAGCGGGTTTTGCCGGTGTCTTGTCAAGGCTGGAAAAAGAGGATTTCGTGATCGGTGAGGCGGATTCTGGCGGGCGTCCGGGACGGATTTCAGGGATGTTTTCGGGTGAATTGGTGATTTGACATAATCATAATTATCGAAGTTAAAATGTGTAGCAGCCGTATCCTAATGTCGTGTTCTGGCTATTTACAGATGTCGTGTTTTTGACTGCTGGCATGCTG